>WJKA01000219.1 GCA_014729375.1 Chitinivibrionales bacterium | reverse complement strand
GGTGTCGAGATTCGTAAAGGTCAGCCGCTCGAGCATCATGCAATCAAGCCCCTCGGTCCATAGCGGTTCCTCCGCCACGGTCAGCGAGCCTTTTTCAAAGGATATGGTTGGTAACTGGACGCCGCCTTTTGGATAGAAGGTCATGTGGCGCGGGTCCATGGCATACAGATTGATACTTCCGCTGCCGGTAAACGTCCCGCCCGAGCGGAAATCCGCAACACGGCCTTCAATACTGAGCATATTACCGTTAAAGTCGAATGTGCCGGTGTAACCAGAGGTAAATACAAGGTCGTCGAACGAGTCGCCGCTTGTCAGGATACAATTGACCGACCCGTTGTCAAAAACCACCGAATCGCCGTATGTCGGCACTGTATTTGTGCTCCAGTTGCCTGCGGTCGACCAGTTGCTGTCCACCGCTCCGGTCCAGCGGACGGGAAATTTCTTTGTATACGCGGTATCGCAGGCCGACAACGCGGTATCGGACCAGTTGCCGTCATAATCTCTGACAGCCAGTCCGAAATAGTATACCGTATGATTATTCAGACCGGTGATTGTATCGACCGAGTCAATCTTTTCATTTATCAGCCAGCCGAGTGCGGTAACGTCATTTGCGCTGTCGGGATAATCGCCGGTCTTATACCAGATCCCCACACTGTCCGCGTCGGCGGAGTCGATCGCCGACGGGTTCCAGGAAACCATCACTTTGCCGGTGTCCACAGCAGTGGCAATGAGGGTCATGTCATTATCGGGGGGTAAAATATCGCCGATTGCCCAGTTTATATTGCCGCCCATATCGGTACAGTTTTCAGTGCCGATACCCTGGGTCCCGCCCGTTGCGTCACAATTACCGATCGACGCGTAATCGGCATCCAGCGTGCCGGTTGCATTGATATACCAGGTAGTTGCCGGGTCCATGTTGAGCAGGTTACCGCTCTGGCCGGTAAATGAGGCGTTACCCGCCACCGTTAATGTGATGCCGTCATGGCCGGAAAATGTCGATGGTGACCCGCTGGTGACAGTGAAATCACCGCTGGTTGTTGAAATGTTTTTTGTGTTGAAATTAAGCGTTCCTCCTGAATTGGTCATTTTTTCCGCATACAGATCGTTTGTTGCAAGTTGCAGTGTGCCTGTGCCGGAGTGGATAATCTCAGGATGGGTGACACTGAGCAGGGGGGTGAAAATCTGCGTACCGGTTGAGGAAAAATCGATGGCGCCGGTGCCGGGTGTGAGGCTGGACAAACCGGAAAAGTCGCCGTCGGTATTGTTAATGTTAAGTGTTGATGAACTGAAATCAAGTGTGCCACCATTGCCGGTAAATTTGCCCAGGGTGTGCGTATGTGCCGTACCGAGGTTGAGCGTGCCGGTAGTCAGGGTCAGTGAATCCGCACCGAATGCATCAGAGAAAGTCCAGTCGCCGCCGGAACCGTCAAATACGACATTGTCGAAATTGTTGCTGCTGGAACTGATCGTATTGCCGCTTGTTGTTGCGGTGAATGTAACGGTGCCGTCACCGGGATTAAGGACTCCTCCCGAGGCAATCGAAAAACTGCCTTGTACTTCAAACATACCTGTCTGCGGCGCGGTCAGCGTGCCGCTTGCCCCGATTAATACATCACCGGAATCGACAATGATTCCATCATAGGCATTGAGCATGCCGCCGCTGATATCCAGATTGTTACCGTCGGTAACAGTGAGGGTAAAGGTGCTTATATCGAGAGTGCCTGAAGAGATTGTTATTCCATCCGCTTCACAACTGGTGCTCAGGGTAACGGTTCCGCCGCCGGAAATTACCAGTGAAGGATGAAGCTGGCCCGACAGTGGAGTGAAAGTCTGTGCTCCGCCGCCGGTAAAATCGAGAATGCCGGTGCCGCGTGTTATGGTACCCAGCGATGTGAAATCCACGTTTCCGGTAACCTGCAAGGTGGAGGTGTTGAAATCGAGGGTGCCTGCCGAGGACATGGTTGATACGCCGGCACATGAGTGCGTGAGTGATGTTCCCAGGTCAAGGGTGCCGTTGTCGATAGTGATGGTATTTGCAGCAAGTGGTGCGGTCAGCGTATATGCGCTGCTGCTTGCCGAGAGGTAGATATTGTACAGGCCGGTGGGATCGATATTTTTTGTTACGCCGGTTCCATTAAAATTGACCGTGCCGTTGTTGGCGGTAAACGTCCCGCCGGAATTTGTAAGTGCTCCACCCAGGTACATATTTGCCGACGGCGCCTGGAATGCAGAAGTCCCGTCGATAGAAAGATCACCGCCGATTTCAATCCCGCCTCCGGTTGCATCGATAGTCGAGCCGGCGAGTGAACAGTTGCCGTTGACCGTTACGGTCCGGGCATTGGTGGAATTATCGAATGTTCCGCCCCCGTTAACCGTGAGGCTCGCGCATGTAAAGTCGTTGATTTCTACGCTAACCGTCCCGCTTCCACTGTGGGTAATTTCGGGAAGACTCCCTGATACCGGCCCGGTGAGAGCCTGCGTGGCAGCACCGGAAAGTTCCAGTGCACCGGTACCGGTAGTAATACTGCTGAATCCCGCGAAATCAGCATCACCGGTGATCGTAAGCGTATATGAGGAAAAATCGAATCCGCCGGGAGAGTTTGCTGTGATAATCTTTTCAATAGTTACATTTGAGCCCAGAGCACAATCGGTTGGGGATATCATCCCGTCGAAACGTACGGTGTCTGTTGTGGCAGGAAGGACATCGGGAGTCCAGTTTGTTGCCGTGCTCCAGTTGCTGTCGCCGCCGCCATTATCCCACACCTTGTGCTTATATGACATTGTCGACCACATTCTGTCGGTGGTACCGTTATCCTGAATAAACACCACAAGAACATCACTATCGGGGTATAGTGCAATATCAGGTGATGCTCCTGCATAGTTTCCATTGTCAATACATGACGCGCCATCCCAGCCTGTGCCATTATAGAAATTGTAATATGTACGGTCTTTCATTGATTCGTATTGCGTAAAAACAACGGCGGCTTTTCCGCTTGTCGAATCAGCGGACAAACGCGGATCCCCCCCTGCATAAGTGCCCTGATCAATGAAAACTTCAGCATCCCATGAAGTACCATTATTGCTGGTACGCGAGGCATATATTCGATAATCGGAACCGTCGTTCATCTGATATACGGCAAGGTAATTGTTCCCACCCAGATGACATATTTGCGTAGGATCCATCATCCCGCTTCCGGCTGTTTTTGCAAGGACTGGCGTTTCATAAGATGTTCCGTTGTAATAGACAGAATACAAAGCATTATTCTCTTTAAATACAAAAAGAGCATTGCCCCCGGGTTCAATGGCTACGGAAGCGTTGCCGACATTGCTCGAGGTATTCCCGTCTATTTCCTGAGCAGTTCCCCAGGAGGAACCGTTCCATTTGTTGGCATATATTCTATCATGCCCATCAACCGTATTATGTTGCGAAAAAGTGACAAATGATACCCCGATACTGGTATATGCTACACGAGGATGATGGCTTGTGGATGTATTTGTTGTATTTGCCCCGTTGGAAACAATATTCGCAGACCCGTCCCAGCTTCCGGAAATGTAGCGGCGTGCAAAAATTCTTTCGTCGGTGCCATCCGACTGTCTCCAGACTGCCATTGCATGACCATTTGCATCTCCGGATATTTCCGGAAAGGTTGAATTGTAGTTTGTTGCATCGTTTATCGTGGTTTCTGTTTCCCATGAGCTTCCGTTATATAGCCGGGAATAAATCCGGTCGTAGGAACCGTCGGTCCGCTTGAAAATCGCCAGATACTGTTGGGTTCCCAGGCAGGCAATGCGGGGCATAGAAGCATCTGCACCTGCGGCAGAGATTGCCTGGGCAGTGCCCCAGCCTGTTAAGGAATCGTATTCTATGGCATAAATAATGTTGTTTGTTCCATCGCTCTGAACAAACACTGCCATTGCGTTTCCAGCATCATCTTTTGCAATTCTTACCTCTGTTGCAGCATTCGTATTGTAGTCAATCGTTACGGGGGCTGTCCAATGACAATACGCTGCAGTGGTCATTAGAAGAAAAATTGAGATTGATTTGAATTGTGCACATTTCATACGATTTTTCTTCCTTTTTTCAGTTTATGAATAGTAGAAATATTATGACACCATTTCATCATTTTGAAAAGGACAAAATGGGTTTTGTTCCGATTCAGGGCTTTTATAATTGTACGCCTTTTTTGTTTTTGTGTCAGTGACACATATCACATAAGAAAGTTTTGAGTACCATGCAAAAGTATGCAGGTTTGGCAGGAGGATGTTTTGCAAAAAAACGGGCAGCATTGCAAAGATAAAAGCCATGGATTTCCCCGGGATGGTATTTGTACTGCATATATACAATAATATTGAACCCACATCAATTATACAGGATATTGAAAACAATGTCAAGAGTTATATTAATCGATTAAAACACACTTTGTCAGGAAAGGCAAAAGCGGACAATTTTGCGAAGCAGGCTCATTCTGATGGCCGAATGGCCGCTAAAGCAAAATAGTTAAGCGATTAAGCAGCGCCCCCTGTACACCAAACACCGGCCTTTTTGTTTCGCACAAACCGGTTGTTCAGCTCCGTTTCCATAAAAGCATTTCTGCTGCAATAAGAACAGCACACATAATCCAGAGGATATAGGTGCTCCGGCTCTGTTGTGTGTCTCGTACAAAGGTGAGAAATTGTGGTGCACGGAGCACCCGTGCCGATTGCTTCACGGCCTCCGGTATAACCGGCTTGCTGTAGGTCAAATCCGTTTCATGTGGATCGATATTTACTGCAATACGGTACGGCGCGCCGTCGGAAGGTGAAATTCTGTAGGTGCCGGGCACTGAAAAAACCACACTCGGCTGATTGTCCCATCGGGCAATCAGATTGTTTTCGGCATCGAATATGGTTGCCGAGGACGGATATCCGAAAAAGGGATTGCGACGGGGAATGCCTGCAATCCATTGCCGGGTATCTTTCTGGACCCCGGCCAGGGCCGCCCGGGAAATACGGTCGACAAAAGGTACATAAAATCCGGTTTCGCATATATTGTTTGCATCAGTGATTCCAAGCGGTGTTGCAAGTACGATCCAGTTGTGTCCGGCCGAATCGATTGCAGCAACCGCCAGGGGGTGATCATTGCTCATTCGCAACAGTGTCGCACCGCTGATGCCGGTACAATAGCGATAAATGGCGATATCGGTGTTGCGCATTTCGGGAAATCCTTTCCAGGTGACCGAAAGTGTATCAGGGAGGACCGGGAACGTTCCTGTGCGCGAGGAATCCGGAGCGCACTGAATGTTCAGATGCCTGAAAACGATATTGTTCCAGCTTGAAGACGCGGTGTTTATTGACGGCGAAAAGATGATTGCTTTTTTGCCGAGAGACCGTCCCCGTGTAAGGGTCTGCAATACCCGTGTGGGTTTGCTGGTTTCATTGAGCACAATCAAATCTGCGGAATCGAGATCGTTCAGGGTTACATTGCCGGGTTTTTTAACAATCACGGGATTCCACGTTTCCTTGGCAAGCGCGCGGAATGCTGCGGCAAGGGGATAGCTTTGTTTGGTAGGGCCCAGAATAAGCACACGGCGGGCGCGCTGTTCGCCCAGGGAAAAATATGCGCGATTATCTGCATCGAACGGGTCTGGTGCGTTCAGTACTATTTTTCCGGCTGATGTATGGTTTTCTCCGCCGAGTTTAATATCGACCTGTATTGTGTCGCCCGGGGGGACGGTAACAATTTCATGACCGATGCGGGTGTGGCCTGCGATAGCAACAAGCTCGCCGTTTCTGAGAGGTGAACCGGTTGCTGTCAGTTTTGCAGTACAAACAGACGGATTTTCCGGAGAAATTTCTGCCTGGATAATTGAGTAATTTTTTGGCGTTCGTTCCCCGAGCAGTACGCAGACAACCGGTGGCAAATCCCCCGGTGGGCCTGATGTGAGATACTGGTGTATATGGTCGGGAATTCTCTCAGAGGATGAATTGCGGGGGTGCTGAAAATCGCTGAAAACGACAAGAAGGGGGACACTGTTTCTCCGGGCGATATCACGTTTAAAAATGGTGATCATTGATTTGAAATCCGAGCGGCCGTGACGGGTGATTTTTTCGTCCGGGGCCTGATATTTGTCAAGATTTCTGAATTTCCGGCGCGCATGATCATACAGAAAGCAATCGGCGGTTGCGGGAATTTGACGGGCAAGGGAATCGACTGCAAAGCGGGCCCGCCGCCATAACGAAACATTTCCGGTTTTATATTCCATACTCATTGTAGGATCGATCCAGCAATAGACCGCACCCCGGGGATTATTCAGAATTGTAAAAGGTGATGAATTGTTAAACGGCCGGGAAAATATCACGGCAATAACGGCGATTATGAGCATTCGTACCAGAAGCAGCAGCCAGTGTCGGATTTTCCGTCGCCTGCTTGCTTTGACCGCGGTTTCTCTGAAAAACCGGAGGGAAGAAAAGTCGAGGCGAACGGTGCGCTTTCGATTGAGCAGATGAATTATTACCGGGACCGACAAAAAGAGGAGTCCCCAGAGAAAGGAGGGTCAGAAAAAGGAAAACGGCATCAACACAGTCGCCTTCTTTTGTCAAGTGCTGCCAGGAGCGCTTTTTGAAACGGCGTACGCGTGGAGATGATATCGCAATCGATTGCAAGCTCTTTGCAGGCGCGTTCGATTTGCGTTCGATGGCTGCAAAAGCCGCGCATGAAATGCTCTCGTGCGGTTTGTGAATCAAGCGCGAGTTCCTTTCCGGTTTCCAGATCGTGAATACGCAACGGGCCGTCATGGCTGAACGCCAGTTCGGCGGGGTCCAGTATCCAGAAAATAATAACGTCCTGCCGTTTGAAACGCAGGTGGCGCAGCCCGCGGATAATGCTCCCGGGATCATCGAAAAAATCAGAGATAACAATTGACAATCCCCGCTTTGTGAGGCGCTGCGCCATATGGTCGATTGCATGACCGCAGCCGGTTTCGCGGCCGGGCGAAAGGTCCTGGAGATATCTGAGAATAGCATTGAGACGGCGATTGGTGGAACGCGGGGCCATATAGAGCCGGATATCATTGTCGAAACAGGTGAGACCGGCGGCGTCTTTCTGACGGATCAGGATCCAGGCCAGGGATGCGGCAAGTGTCCGGGCATAGTCAAATTTGGAAAAACCCTCATGCGATTTCATCGCCATCGAACCGCTTTTGTCAAGAAGGATGTGGGCAAAAAGATTAGTCTCATCTTCGTACAGCCGTACCACGGTCCGGTCGGTTTTCGCATACTTGCGCCAGTCGATCCGCCTGGTCGATTCACCGGGCAGGTATGGACGGTACTCCAGGAATTCGGCTGAAAAACCGTGGTAGGGACTCTTGTGCAGTCCGGCAATCATGCCTTCAACAATGTGTCTGGCGCGGAGGGACAGGCTGCGAATCGGAGCAAGATGCTCGGGTTTGAGAAACGTGATTGCCCTGGAATTCATGCAGGATACCGGTTCTGCTGAGTAGTCAGCTCTTTTGATTTTCTTTTTATTATTGCAGCAATTGAGTTTTCTTTTTCGTATTCATTGATGCGTTCTTTAATGATTTCTTTCAGTTGGTTGATATTCTCATGGTTGAATGCCGAGATAAACACTGCATCGGGAAATGCGAGTTCCAGTTTTTTTCGCTCCAGGGCATCGTCGACAAGGTCCATTTTGTTAACAACATGAATTCGCTGGATATCGTGTGCGCCAAGATCATCGAGAACATCATTAACCGTTTGCAATTGATGGCTGTTCCAGGGACAGGAAGCATCCATAACGATGAGCAAAAGGTTGGCATTGCGCACCACCTCAAGGGTGCTTTTAAACGATGCGACAAGATGATGGGGGAGCTTTCGCAGAAAACCAACCGTGTCGGAAATAATAACGGTCCCGGTACCCGGAATATAGGTACGCCGGGTGGCTGTGTCAAGCGTGGCAAAAAGCTTGTTTTCGACCAGCAGTTCGGAACCTGACAGCGCGTTGAGCAGGGAGGATTTCCCGACATTGGTATAGCCGACCAGTGTAACCCTGAATGTGCCTTTTCGTGATTTTCGCTGCGTGGTCCGCGATCGCTCGATTCTGGCAAGCTTTTTCTTCAGGTCGCTGATTTTTTTCTGCACCAGGCGACGGTCGACTTCAAGCTGTTTTTCGCCGGGACCCCGGGTACCGATCCCGCCGACCTGCTGGGAAAAGTGCGTCCAAGCATGGGTCAGACGGGGATACAATGTGTACATCTGTGCAAGCTCGACCTGGATCCGTGCCTCATTAGTGCGCGCGTGCTGCGCGAATATGTCAAGAATCAACTGCGAGCGGTCGATGACTTTGCCTTTAATAACTTTTTCGATATTGTGGACCTGGCCGAGTGCCAGCTCGGCATCGATAACAAACGTCTTGCACTTGTGTGAAGACATTGCCCGGGCAACTTCACGTAGTTTTCCTCTGCCAATGTAGGTGGCCGGATTGGGCTTTTCCCGTTTTTGCACAATTTTCTCGCTGACAGTCGCGCCGGCCGTCGTGCACAGCATCTGCATCTCCTGCAAGTCCGCATCGAACAGCACGGGATCCTGGTCGGGTGTTTTCAGCCCGGCTAAAACCGCTTTTTCCGGAGGAGGTGGATTATTGGTTGTGAACATTGAGAATGACGATTTCTCCCGCTGCTTTTTCCGACGGCGTAAGCGTTAAAATTTCGGGTTCATGTTCGGTCACGAGCACCGTATGCTCGAACTGGGCGGATAAGGAGCCGTCTTTTGTCCGAACAGTCCACTTGTCTTCAGTATCGGTAACAACTTCATACCCCCCCAGGTTGATCATTGGCTCGATTGTCAGGGTCATGCCCGGCTCCAGCACCACATTCTCGCAGTCGTCGGCACGGTGGTGATAGACCGAAAAATGCTCGTGAAACTTTCTTCCTATGCCGTGCCCCGTATACTGCCGTACAACAGAACAAGCCTGAGAATTGACATACGGCTCTATGGCATTGGCTATTTCCCTGAGGTGATTTCCCGCGCGAACAGCCCCGATGCCCCGTTTCAATGCTTCAACGGTAACGTCAACCAGATGACCGGCTTCGGGGGAAACGGCCCCGATCATGAATGTCTCCGATGAATCCCCGTGAAAACCGTGTACAATTGAGGTCAGATCGATATTGATAATATCACCATCTTTTAAAATTTCTGTTTCCGAAGGGATTCCATGGCAGACAACATTATTTATCGATGAGCAGATTGATTTGGGAAAACCCCGGTAATTCAAAGTTGCAGGGACATGCCCGTGACTGACCGTATATTCATGGGCCAGAGCATTGAGCTTGCCGGTGGATACTCCCGCTTTTACAAAGGACCGCATATAATCGAGCAGCTCGCCGTTGAAAGCGCCGGCCCTGCGCATTCCCGCAATTTCTTCGGGAGACTTTGCATACCTGTTTTTCGGGGGGGGGTGCTTCCGGTTTGTTTCCTGGTCCGCCTGCATATGGCATTTTTTATATTTTTTGCCGCTTCCGCACCAGCAGGGATCGTTGCGCTTAATCACTCGCTTATAAACCTCCATTCTCCGGTATCAAAATAATATAGTGCATTGGATATGAAATCCCGGTCGGTCTATTTCCAGTAATACCAGCGTACAGCACGACCAAAATGCCGGACTGTTTTTCGGTTCGCTGTAAGCTCGACCTGTTTTTCATCCCCGGTCACGACCACCTTGTCAAGCAAGTCCGGGGTGACAGGGGTAAACCTGACCGCGCTGTCGCGTTGACGGATTGTATTTATTTTCAGGCGCAATATCTTTTTACGCATGTGTGCATGGATGAAATATATAGACTCCGCGCCGTCTTGATAACGCACTGAAATACCGTCATCGGAGAAGTAGGAATATTCAGCCGTACCCGCGCCGTGAACGTCCATGCAGATAAAAAGCTCTACGTTCGACAAGTCGTTTTTATTGTTTTTTCTGGTTCCCGCCTGCATGGGAATAATCGAGCGATCCCGGAAAAAAACCGGCGTGGAGTCATCATTTTTGCGCAGAAGTATCTCTTTTCCGCCGCTCATCCATTCGCCCGTATCCGCGCGGTACCATCGTGAATGCGGGAGTATTGCTTTTCTGGTGACAATGCCTTCATCAACAAAAGGGGCCTGCATAATTGAAGGGCCAGCCATAAACTGGTCGTCGATTCCCCCCAGCGGCAATTTCCGGCTGTCGCTGAAATCATAAAAGAGCGGGCGGAGTATCGGTTCGCCATACCGCTCCTGCCGGATAAAGAGATTATAGATGCAGGGAAGCAGCTTGTACCGGAGGCGGATAAACCGGGTAATTATCCTGCACTGCATTTTTGTAAATACCCACGGTTCCTGATTGCTGCCGCTGCGGTGGCAATGGTTTCTGAAAAACGGAAACAGAAAGCCTGCTTTTATCCAGTCAACCATCAGTTGCCCGGTGCAATTGTCGCCGAACCCGCCCACATCCGGGCCGGTAAACGGCATGCCCGACAGGGAAAGATTAAGCGTTGTGGCGATGCTTTTCCGAAGGTGATAATAGTTTGAATAATTGTCGCCTGTCCAGTTTGCGGTCCATTTCTGGGACCCGGTAAATCCCGAGCGGGAGAGCAGGAATATCCGCTCGTCGGGATATGCCGCATGAAAGCCATCACGCGTCGCCTGTGCCATCAGCAGGGCATATTGATTATGATACGCATCGTGCAGGGCTTTTCCTTTGTCAAAAAGCATGCCTGTGCATTTTATTGTGCCGGTTGCAGGATCGTTCATATCGAGCCAGGCACTGCGGATTCCGGTTTGCGCAAACTGCTCGATATTTTTCGCCCACCAGTGGTGCGTCTTTTTAAGGGAAAAATCGGGAAACACGGTTTTACCGGGCCAGACCAGGCCGATAAATTCATTTTTTTCGTTGTTTTTGCAGAAAATATCTGCGCCGCGGCCGGTGTCGTATGTTTCATAGCCGCGTTCCCGCTTTATGCCGGGGTCGAGAATGGGGACCACTCTGTATCCGCGTTCCTGAATCCGGGCGATATTTTTTTTCGGTGACGGAAAATGCTTTTTGTCAAAAGTAAATACCCGGTATCCATCCATGTATTCGATATCCAGCCAGAGACCGTCGACAGGGATACCGTTGCGTTCGAAATTATCGGCCAGACGGGTCAGGTCATCCATCGATTTATAGCCCCATTTGCTCTGATGATATCCCAGGGCCCACAGTGGCGGGCGGGGTACTCTGCCGGTCAGGTTTTGAAATCCGGCTACCAGGTCACTGCAGGAGGCGCCGTAGAGGACATACAATGACGGCGTACCGTTTTCCGCACTGAAATACATGAAACGATCTCCCTGTTTTTGCGTGCCGCTGTTACCGATGATGTTTTCCGCATGCCCGAGCGAAATATAGCTGCAGAACGGCGAATCGATCAAAATACCTGCATACTCATTTCCCTGCTTGATAACTACCCAGGGAACGGAGATGTAATCAGGATCGTAATGGTCTTTTCTGATAATACGCATGTCATGATCGCTCCAGGCGTCGATGTTCCAGAAAACATGGGAGCTGTTGCTTTTCTCGAAATGCGTACTCCGTTCGCCCATGCCGTAAAACTGCATTTTGCTTGTTAACGAAAAGCAGAATATCCATTCATTCCCGCAGACCCCAAACGCCTTTTGGGGGAGCGACTGAAGGATTGTTTTTCCGGCGCTGTTTTTCAGCCGCAATTCACCATCACCCCGGACCGAAAGGGAACTATGCGGGGCGTTCTTCCCGGACATGCACCGGTCAAGCGGTGTAAGCCCTGAACGCGAAAAATAGCGGTGATCGGTTCCTTGTACCGAGGCCGTGATGTGATAGATATCATTAAATGACCCGGCAACGGTAAGCGTGCATTCATGGTGACCGGCAAATAATTTTTTCTTCTTTGTGTCCCGGGCAAGATATGAAAAGTTGTCAGGATGAGGGTACTTGTTGAAAAGATACATTTAAACCTGAACCTCCCTGCAGGAAGGGTGTGGATGGTAATTGTCTCTGGTTC
>WJKA01000218.1 GCA_014729375.1 Chitinivibrionales bacterium | reverse complement strand
CGTCAAGAGAAAGGGCGTTATAGCCGAGAGCCGCGATTTGTCTGCTGTAATTTTTAAATTCCTGCAGGATGCGGGTTGAGACGGATTTATCGATTGAGCTTCCCCGCTCAAGATGCTCAAATGGTGCTTTGGACCAATTGACTGTCCGGTTTTTGGAAAAGCGCGTGTTGAACAGCGGCGCGTTGGCGTCGATTATATACAGTCTTGAATCGTGCCCTTTGGCCACAAAATCCTTTCTGTAGGGGCAAAATACGGCATTACTGTTCTAATGCAACAATATCGCTATATGGAAGATAGCTCTCCTTCTTGCAGGAATCAAGGTTTTTCTTTCCGTTGCCGCTGAAAATATCCTGCAGGACGAGGTCCCAGTCGTAGGTACTGAGTACATGGCGCCGTGCGTTTGAACGCATTTCCCGGTAGAGATCCGGATAGTGATTGATCATATTGATCATGCCGTCAATTTTAGCAATCCACGCGTCGATATCATTAGCAGTCGCGACATAGCCTGTTTTGCCGTTGACAATTATCTCCTGCGGCCCGCCGAAATCGGAAACGATAGCCGGAAGGCTGCATGCCTGTGCTTCAAGCACAACCATACCGAATGTATCGGTAACGCTGGGAAACACAAAGCAGTGGGATGCAGAGTATAGCAGCGGCAGTTGCTGCCGGGGAATCCGTCCGACAAATTTAACTCGCGGAAACCGCGCCATCTTTTCCCTGAATTCATCGTAGTACGGCCCGTTTCCGGCGAGCACAAGGTTAACATTGTGGTGTTTCTGCGTAATTCTTTCGTATACATCGCCAAGAAAATCCACGCTTTTTTCCCGGCTGATTCTCCCGGAATACATCAGCGTTATCCCGTCGGCTATCCCGCACGTGTCTTCGAGAATCTGACCGGCGTTTTCGGAGGGGACGAAAACATTGGGATCGATCCCACGCTTGAACCTGACCATTTTTTCTTTGGGGATTCCCCGTTTTTCAAGCAGCGAGATATACTGGCGTGTCGGGACTGATACGGTATCGGCCATGGAATAGAAAAACCGGAGGCAATCCTCGACAATGTTACACACGGCTTCATCACCGACAATCTGCTTTGCATAGCGGGTAAAGTCGGTATGGTATATATTTGTACATGGGAGATGAAGCAATTTTGCGCAGAGCAGGCCGAGCATGCCGATTGGGCCCGGTGTGGAGATGTAAATCTCGTCGGGGTCCTGATCGTAGATCATTTTAATCGATGCCAGAACCGGCGGGATACGAAGTGTATAGGTATCGAAATAGGACGGCGTATAGGTATGGATACAGGGAAGTTCGAGAATGTTGGGCGGCAGCATCTTCCGGTTTGCATTTGGTAAAACGCAGGTAACGAGCTGCAGATCGAGGTTACGGTCGAAAGCCAGCCGGCCAAGTTTTCGGAGAGTTTCGGCGACGCCGTTAAGATCGGTAAGCGTATCGGTAAACCATAGGATGCGTTTCTTTTTGCGTACGCGCGATGTTCCGAATTTGTCGAGAAGCTTGTCACAAAGTGCGCGAGAGTCATTTAAAATGTGCAAGGTCGTGAAAAAGGGGACCGAAAGAAATATGCCGGGAAGCGAACTTGAGGCGCTTTTTACCACGCCAAATATGTCGGCATGCTTGATATGCTCGGATAATTTGTCCAGTAATTCTTCGAAGAAATGATCGGCGATCAGGGTGATTTTGTTATTCAGAATTTCCATTTTTTCTTCAACCGATAAATGACTTCCTTTCTTAAAAGCTTCAATCAGCTCGATCAGGGTACGTTTGACGGCGTCATCTTTTACCGCTTTCGAACGCTTCATCCGCTCGAGCATCAGCGTATTCCTCAATCCCAGCGGCTGCTGCTCGAAAATCAGAGAGTTTACAGAGCTGAATAATGACGAGGCAAGCGCCTTCCCGCGGGCCTGAGAGAAATCGTAGGCTACTTTGTAAACCATCAGTGCAAATCCCTGATAGTCGTTGCTGCGCCCGCCGGGTGAGGATTCCTTACGTTTCATCTTGCGGAGAAATTCGTCGGGAGTTGAGGAATTGATTTCAGTGTAGGTGCGGCCGATAAAGAGGCCGCTGTGGTCGTCCGAGCCGCCGATCACGCCCTTCATCCAGGGAGTTTCGCTGTACGGCTCGATCGAATATTCATCTATCAGCTTGTCGGTGTGTTCGGGAGTGAGCGCCGAGAGTATCCCGAGAATTGTGTTGTTTTCCCCGCGACTCCGGCTTCCATTCCGGCCTTCGAAATAGTCAAAAAGCAGCAGCAGTTTGTCGATATGTGTCGGGGAAAGACGGCGGTTGACAGAGAAAGTGAGGTGGGCTACCGCATGGGCAAGGTCATGCTTTTTAAGATAATCTCTGAAAGGATAAATGTTGCCGCGAAGATCGTTGATTTCATCAAAGTGCGTTTTGGTCAGACCGTAAACGAGAACATGAATTTTAGTGCCGTCTTCGGGAAAATAGGTGGTGAATTCCGTGCCGGAAATGATTGTATCCGGATATTTTTCCTTTAAAAGAAGAGAACCTTCAATAGCATTGTGGTCGGTAATGGTGACAAAATCCATTCCCTGTTCCTGTGCGCGTTCAAAAACAGTCTCCGGCGTGACATACGACTCACGGGTCCCGAGGCGCTGAAGGAACCATGTTGACGGATGGGCGGAAAAGGTCGAATGTACATGCAGATCCGCTTTAGCCATAAAAGGTTTTCTCCCTTCAGAATATATGAGACGAATATTTTAAGGGTTACCATGCTGTTAAATTACTGTTGTTTTGTTAAGATTATATTATGTCAATGTTTAAACAGGATTAAAGACCACTACATGTTGTAGTCCGCCCCTGAAAAGCATTACAATGTGTGAGAAATCCTTTGGATGATATACAATGAGCAGTAGACGGACATGCGTGGAATAAGTATTTTCATTATACTACTCACTTGTACGGGATAATGCGATGTTTCCGTTGCGGGATGAAAATCCTACTTTTCACACCTCGGTTGCGACATTTGTACTGATTGGTATCAATGTTGCTTCGTGGATACTGGTGCAGGGAACAGGCTTTAATCCGGCACTGGCAAAATCAGTGTGTCGGTTCGGTCTGATTCCGGGCGAATTGCTTGGAACTCTGGAGCCGGGCACACGGGTACCAATCGGCAACGGTCTTGCCTGTGTTCTTGACGGCTCATCAAGCTGGTTGACAATATTTTCGTCGATGTTCATGCACGGCGGATGGTTTCATCTTGTCGGGAATATGTGGTTTTTATCTGTATTCGGCGATAATGTCGAGGATGTTATGGGGCCGGTCAAATTTATTATGTTTTACCTTTTGTGCGGTACTGCTGCAGCCGCGGTTCAGGTGCTGTCGAATCCGTCAAGTGCCCTGCCGATGGTCGGTGCCTCGGGCGCAATTGGCGGTGTTATGGGCGCTTATGCGATTCTTTTTCCCCGGGCCCCGGTGCATATGCTTGTTTTTTTCGGTTTTTTTATCACACGCATAATAGTTCCCGCGTTTTTCATGCTCGGTTACTGGTTTTTCCTGCAATTTATCGGCGTTTTCTTTTCATTCGGTACCGGCGGCGTTGCGTTCTGGGCGCATATCGGCGGATTCGTTGCGGGAATCGCAACGATTAAGCTGTTTTGCAAAAGACATCGTCTGGAAGATTGCAGAAGCAGGAGAGGGAATACCGATACACTGATGAGAAGAGTGAACCGGCAGGGTAATTGAAGATACGATAGTCTCGAGAATCCGCAGGGAAGCGGAATAGAAGATCACGACCAGGTGCAACGGATTCCCTAACACTGTGATGAGTTACTTTTTCTTATTTATTTTTTCCGAATAAGCCGGCAATACGGTAAAAATATGATTCCACTTGTTGAATTCTCGCAAAGTGTTTATTTTACTATACAGATATACCTTCAGCAATTATTCCGGCGCTGAAATATCGCACGACACGTATTTGGTGCGGGAGCGGAGTGGTCCACCTCGAGGATTAATACAAGTGCTTCCTTGAAATGTAGTGAATGTAGGAATCAACAGGAAAAAAGAACATGTACTATCATTATTTGAAACGGTTAATTAATACATTCGCAGCGACATTCTTTTCTTCAAAGCCATCTGTGGGTTGTCACGTTATTTTGCATTTGCCTGCACGGATGGCTGTGGTTTTTGCCGTTTTCCTGGTTCTGCTTCATGGTTCAACGCTGGTACCTGCGAGAATCAATCCCCGGTTGTGCTATGCGGCCGGATTGGAGGTAGGCAAGCTGGGTTCAGACAAGGAATACGGCAATGAAATAATTGAAAAATTTAACAAAGAAATAGAAAAAGACCGTCCCGATTTTGATGCATTGAAGGGATATATCGAGACGATGATGCGGGTCAGTGCGCTGAAAACTGATGAAATGAATGAGGCGTACAAAGAGAAAAACAGGCAGGTATCGAAAGAAATACTATCTAATGTAGAGAAATTTCTTGCAAGGGAAAATGTTGCGGATGCCGAAGAGGAGCTGGCGTACTACCAGAAATACCGGAACAGGCTTGATGTTCCATTTGATAAGGTGGTTGCATTTCAGGAGAAGATACAGCGGATTTCCGGCGGCGGGATAAGCGAAAAGGAGCTGGAGGATGATTTTACCCGTGCTGAGGATTTTATTTATCAGAATAAAATCGGTGATGCCCGGAACCTTGTGCCGCTTCTCAATTCCAAGGTAAAGAAGCTTGAAAAGAAGGACCAGTCCCGGTATGCCGCGCGCGTGCAGCGGATGATGGAGACAATTAATGCCAAGGAGGATTCTCTTCTCAACAGCGTGCTCGAAGTCCTTCGTGCCGAGGGGAAAGATGCCGCCATTGAACACCGGAAAAAGATTGCCAGGAAGTCGAGAATATCAGAAAGTAAATTTACCGATGTTGATAATCAGATACTGCAATACGATAAAAGGAAGCAGTTGCAGAAGCAGCGGGAACAGGTTGCATCACAGGAAGAGCAGTATCAGTCGGAGCTTGAGCGCCGTCGTCTTGAGAAAATCAGAGCCATGCGCGAGAAGGAGGAGCAGGAGCGCCTGGCCCGTCAACGGGAAGAACAGGAACGATTGCGGAAGGAGCGTGAAAAGGCCCGCCGTGACAGTATCCGCGCAGCCAAAGAAGAGATGGAGCGACTGCGCCGTGAGCGCGAAGAGGCCCGTCGGGACAGCATCGAGGTGGCGCGCAAAGAACAGGAACGATTGCGGAAGGAGCGTGAAAAAGCCCGTAAGGACAGTATCGAAGCGGCCAAAGAGGAGCAGGAACGCCTGGCAAAGCTTCGGAAGGAAAGAGAAGAAGCTCGCCGGGACAGCATTGAAGAGGTCCGGGAAGCACAGGAACGCATTGCCCGGGAGCGGCAGGAAAAACTCGAACGGCTTCGTCGCAAGCGGGAACGTGCGCGGGCCGACAGTCTTGCTGAAGCCCGGAGAAAGATGGAAGAACAGCAGCGGCTGCGGAGGATTGCTGAGATTGAGCGGAAGCGCAAGGAAGCCGAACGTCAGCGGCAGATCGAGCGGGAGCGTCAGGAGCGGCTGGCCGCGGAGAAAGCAGCACGCGAACGGATTGAGCAGGAACGCCGGGCAAAGCTGGCTGCGGAAGCCCGTGAGCGCGAGGAGCGGGAAAAGGAACGCCAACGCCTGGAAGAAGAGCGGCGACGCAAAGAAGAAGCCGAGCGGCAGGCAATGCTCAGAGCAGAACAGGAAGCTCGTTCCCGCGCAGAAAAAGAACGCATACAGCGCGAGCGGCGGGAGCGCGAAAAAGAACTGGCCCGCCAACGGGAAATCGAGCGCAAGCGGCGGGAACAGGAAGAAACTGAACGGAAGGAACGGCAGCAAAAAGAACGGCTTGAACGGGAGCGGCTCGCGCGGATTGAAGCGGAAAAAGAGCTGGCCGAAAAACGCCGCCGGAAACAGGAACAACAGCGGCGGCTGGAACGGGAACGAAAGGAAAATGAAGACAAGACAAAAAAGAGCCTGACCATTATCTATGAGCTTATTGATCAGGGACGTGTAATCGATGCGTACAAGAAATTCAATAACGAGAAAGATACGCTGCAAAAATATCTGTTCCCCGAGGCGTTCAATGTGTTGCAGATGACAGTTAATCAATCCTATGTTGACTTGCAGAAAAAAGAAAGTGAGCAGGAAAAGGTTGCGAAGGCAGCACAGAGCACCCCATCGGGTAGCGGGAGAACAGCTTCACGGCGTTCACGGAAAGCTGCTTCGGAAAAGGCCCCGCGTTCGCCCCGCGTTGCAGCGGATAAAAAGACGACCCCGCGGATCGCAGAACGATCCTCTGAAATAAAAACCTACAACAGCAAAGAAGACCTCTATATCAAACAGATACGCTCGCTGCTCGACCGGAACAAAGTCAAGGACGCGTACCGGACTTTCAAGCGGTTTGACAGAGATATCAAGCGCGTGATGGACCGCGATGATTTCAAGCGGCTGAAAGAACGGGTATTTACAGCGTATAAATATTACCGTGAAGCCGGTGGACGATGATTTGCGCGGTCAGAGTCTGGAGGCCGGAATCCAGTATCTTTTCCCCAGCACTGCGCCTGTGCCGAGCCGGGGCAAAGGACCGTTGCGGTGCCCTATCCTTCTTTAACGTCTGCTTCCCGGTTTTTCATCGGAACAGCCGCGCGTTCGTGTTCTCGTTCTTCACCAGCCCCGACCTCATTTCATATTCCCCCAGCAATCGCCGAATACGCTGAAATCCACGGCGTTGACTGATTGACGGTTGTTTTCTTCAGTCAAGTCCAGGTTGCAGCGGGGGTCCCAGCCGGGAGCGGTCTCATCGGTACCGTATGCATCACCAAACAGGGCCAGATCTTCGACATCAACAACAGCAGACTGGTTATCAACAAAATCCGAGCGCATATTCAGGGGAACAGTATAAATACTTCCTTCACTTCCGGAAATAACGATCGATTTGAATCCGCCGGGTGCGCCGTATAGCGCTGCAACAGCGCTCCGTTTGGAAAGCGCGGCCGTATCGCCGTAAATATTCATCACCCCGCGCCCGGCAAAAGCGCCGTTGTCTTTTCCCTCGAACCAGACAATGGTCCCGGTACCTGTCCCGCTTATCAAATCCGGAATGCCGTCACCGGAAAAGTCGATCATGCAAGGGGCCGCGCTGTCGGAAACTGCAATCGATCCACCGCCTTCTTGTTCGACATGAGACAGGCTCCAGCTTGTTCCATTGTAAACAGCTTTTTGCAGATCGCCGCCGGCGTATCCGATCACAAAATCCGGATCGTGATCACGCTCATAATCGAAAATATCAAAACCGGTAAGTCCTTCACCGGCGGCAAACAGCAGCGATGCCGCTGCAAAGGAACCGTCACCGTTGTTTTCGAATATATTCAGCTCGCCATTTGCATGACCTGTAATAATGTCCGGAAAGTTATCATAATTCCAGTCTGCGATCCGTATGCAGTGCATGTCGGCCGTGCCTGCTGAAATCGCCCTGTCGAATTGCAAACCGGTACCGTCGTGCGCGTAAATTCTAACGGTACCGTCAGGAAAGCCGCAGACAAGATCGATATCGGCATCCAGGTCGATATCATCGTACACCGCGCAGATAAAAGCCGCAGTATCGATAACATTGCCGTCGGCAACGGCCGTGTCAGGCTTGAGGGCCATAAGCGGGACAGTGGTGTGTGTTTCGATCTGGAGTATGGTCGTTGATCCCCCGGTAACCACAGCCGGACGGAATTCCGGCCGGCACCCCGCGCGGATAATTGACAGAAGGTAGTTTCCGGGTGCAAGGTTATCGATTGTACCGCTCCCGGTCCGTGTATATTCGCCCGGCCAGGCCGATGTTGCGTGCATGTAAACGTCTGCATCGGGTGCAAGGTCCTGGACCGATATTGCGCCCGGGGCAGGTTCCGATGTCACGCGCTCGCTTTCGGGCGGACCGCTGCCTGTCGGTGTGTACGTTTCATCGATGGTGAGGACTATTTTGTCGATAATAGTGCCGTCTTCACGCATCCAGGCATTGAATGTATGGGTCCCGGTGGAAGGTACAAAAAACGATGCCGGCGGCGTATCCATTGTGGAACGGCTCCAGGTCCAGGATGAATTGAAATGGGTGATCCGGTCGCTGCTTGCTGTTTCCAGGCCGTCTAATCCTGCGTGGTAGCTGTCGCTTTGGCCGTTAATGTCCGAATCGCCCAGTCCTCGTGTCCAGATATAGTGCGTGCCGGTATATACAAAATCGATAATGTAATTGATGAAAGGACTCGATGATGCGTATCCCGTATTGATACGCGTTCCATTATCGGGGAAGGCTTTCATGGCGCTGCCGCCGGAGCTCCCTGCCGTGGCATCAGGTTCCCAGCTATGGCCGCTTCCCGGTCCCTTTTCGTAATAATGCTCGACTTCAAATGACACAATGCCCTGCGGCCCGGATGACTGCTGAAATGCAATACCGTCATAATTGCCGGTAGTACGGGTAACGGGACCGGAAAGCGGTCCGGGGACCAGTGATCTGTTGACTGCACGAACTTCATACGTATACTCGGTTTCGAAATCGAGATTGTTGTCATGGTACAAAAGATTTTCGGTTGATGCAATCCGGATCCCGTTGCGGAAAATGTCGTAGGCATGGATCCCGCTCTGTGGGTCTTCGGCGGCAGACCATGAGAGGTCAAAGCCCGTAAGGCCGGCCGGAGTGACGGTGAGTGCTGCAGGGGCAGAGGGTGGCGTATCATCCCCTTTGTAATGGGAGAAGAGCCAGTCGTAGAGTCCCGGTTCATCCCAGGCGCCGTTGCATGCATCGGAGTGGCTTCCAACGGGGATTTCGGTATATTCCGGCCAGCCGCCGGCATTAAAAATGCCGCTGATCATGTTTCGCGATCCGCGAACATCCACCGTGCCGTCATTGTCGCCGTGAAATGCCCACACTGCAATATCGGTGATAAACGGCGTGCGTGATGGATCGCCGCCGCCGGCAACGGGTATTGCCGCAATAAATTCATCATGCTGTCGCGTAATCAGGTCCCAGGTGCCGAATCCACCCATCGACCGTCCCGCCCCGTAAATACGGTCCGTATCAATTGAGAAATGATTCATAACAGAATCTTTGATCATCATCACGATTTTCATAGGGACAGTCGTATCGACCTGCCAGTGTGAGGCGCCTGCATACCACTGGCCGCATGGCGCGGCAGTGTCTCCCTCGATCGGGTCGGGCCAGGGATTGCAAAGATTGGACCAAAAGGAGTTTGAAGGGCACTGGGGTGCAATAATGAAATGGGGGTACGCGGCCTGCACCTGGGGCTGGACAAATTTCATACCGCCTGTCTGACTGAGCTGGCTGGTGTTGTTTGAGCCACGCGCGCCTGCGCCGTGGAGGTACACAAGAAGCGGAAATTCCTCTGCAGGATCGTAGTAGCGCGGGATAAATAAACGGTATGGTATTGTTGTGCCGCCGTCGCTGAAGCTCAAATCAAGATAATCGTCAAAATCGGGTGATGCGCGCACGGTAACCATGACCGTGTCGGTGTCCGATGCAGCCTGGTTATCAAATACGACAAGCCGGAAGAACAGGTCGGTATCCTCAAGAAACCACGGGGCCGCAAATGTGGGCTGCATTGCCGCGGGATCAAACGATACCGGCAGACCGGCAATCTGGGTCCATTCATACGTTTCGATTGTGCCGTCGGGATCGATGCTCTGTGAGCCGTCAAGCATGGCCTGGTCACGCTCATCGCAGACAACAGGAAGTCCGGCGTCGGCAACAGGGGGGTTGTTTTGTGCCCATGCACTTGATGCTGCTGCAAGAAACGCGATTGAAACGGATATTCGTATTTTCCCGGTCAAAGCCGGTACCTTCCGCTGAGTATCCAAAAATCAAATTCTGCTGAAAACAAAATTTTTACAATAATAATTTAAATAAACAATGCTTCAGATACAAGATACATTTCTGTTACATATCTATTAAATAAACCCTGTCGGGGCTCCACCGTACAGATTCATATAGTAAATAAATAAGGCCGCATTTCATTGCAAGCAAAAAATGAGAAATATCGTTCTAAAAAAAATTACTGAAAAACACCATAAAAACACGAATATCGGCTAATTTCAATAAATTTTAAATATTTTGTTCTAAAAATGTTTGATATTTTATTGCCGTTATTTATATTACTATCATGGGGACGAAATCTGATAGACCATCAGTTTATGATTATCTGAATTTCAGAGCGTATCTGAAAGACTACATACAATATTATAAATCTGAAAATGCTGCCTTTACCTACCGGGTGCTGGCGGAGGAGTTCGGGTTTAAAAGCAGATCGCATTATATCGATATAGTAAAAGGGCGGACACTTACTCCGAGATACATACATTCGTATATAAAATTTTGCGGATTAAATAAAAAGGAGGCGGAGTATTTCCGGGCGCTGGTCGGGTATAATCAGGCAAAAAGCGACACTGCAAAGTCAAAATTATTCAACAGGATAATTGCCTGTTCTCCGAATCTCGAAACAGTACAACTGGAAAACGAGGCGTATCAGTATTTCGCCAAATGGTATCAGCCGGTGATGATATCCATACTTGATTTGAACAGAAAAGAGAATGACCACCGTAAAATTGCCAAAAAGTTCAATCCGCCGATTTCGGCGGTCCAGGCAAAGCATGCTATCAAAGAGCTTGTCAAGCTTGGGTTCATATCCTGGAATGATACACAAAAACGGTGGGAATTTCATCATAAGTTTTTCAAATGCACCGATGATGCACGGGTACTGGCGTTAAAGAAGTTTCATCGGCAGATGATGGACCTGGGGATCAGTGCGTATAAAAAGGATTTCAAGCAGCAGACTTTTTCGACGTTGACGCTTTCTGTCAGCGATAGAGTAAAAACTGAGATTGATGAGATGATTGCGGATTTACGGAAAAGGATTCTGGATAAAATTAAAAGCGATACAAGTCCGGAAACCGTTCTGCAGGTAAATTTTCAGACATTTGAGCTGGCGAAGAGGTCTAAAAAGGCGAAACAGAGGAAAACATGAATGCGGCAAAGAAATTTTTTCTGATATGGGTGGTGCCCGTGCTTCTGCTGCCCCGGTGTTCATCCGATGACATTGCCGGGACCGGCACGGAGACATCGACAAAAAGCGCGGTTGCGCAGGTTTCCGGAACGATTGTGGACCGGAACGGCGCGCCTGTTTCCAATGTTGTCGTGCAACTGGTACCGTCGGAACACGATCCGGTACTGAGTAAATCGGCGTCGCTGCCGATCGATATCACCGATGAGGCCGGGCAGTACTTGCTGGGTGTCCCCGATTCCGGCACGTACAATGTTGAGGCAATACACCTGTCAAGCACAACAAGGGCGCTGGTCAGAGATGTTTTTGTCGACAGCGACACGCTTGATATCGGGCAGGCTTCGCTCGATAATACCGGCATGCTTACCGTTGCGCTGCCCGAGCATATCGATCCTGTCCATGGCTATGTATACATTGAAGGGACCAGTATTTTCGTGAATATTGCTTCAGGCCAGGACAGCATTACGCTTATCGGTGTTCCTGCAACCAAAGTTCCGGCGGTGTACTATTCCCAGGAAGGTGATCCTTCTGAAGCGGTTTTGCTTGCTGTCAATGTTGTTGTTTTCCCCGACGAAACAACATCCGTGTTCAAGGCGCTCTGCGTTGTGGGGGATTCCCGGAATATCCGTGAAAACGACAGTCTTCTGAAAGCGCATGTTCAGAAAATCGGCGGCAATATTGTTTTTGTCAATGATGAATGCCGGTGTACCGAAACTGATCCCGGGGTTGATGTAATTATTATCAGCTCATCGAGCGCTGCCGATACGGTCAATGGATTGTTCAAAGATGCGCAGATTCCGGTGATCGTGTGCGAAAATGATATTTACGGCGACATGATGCTGACCGGGCCGGAGCCGGGGGACAATTTCAGCAATCTGTACGATCCCGGTACAACAGCTATCAGGATTGTCGATCCAACCCATCCAATCGCGATCGGTTTCAGTGGAATGGTGACACTATTTGATACGCTGCAGGCCGTTTCCTGGGGGAAACCTTCATCCAAAGCAACGGTTATTGCTGTTTGTGATGATTCTTCTGAGAAAGCCGCGTTATTCTGCTATGAAAAGGGGGCTGCGATGATGGGAATGGATGCGCCTGCCCGACGGGTAGCTTTTTTCACCGATTTTTACAGTTCGGTTATTGCGTTAAATGATGATGGCTGGATTTTATTCGAGAATTCCGTATTCTGGGCAATAGGAAGAGAAGAATAGGGCGAAAGATGGCGGATACAGGAAACACTTTGCGGAAAAGGAGGGAACAATGAAGCATTGTGTTGTTATTTTTCTGGGACTTTCGGCATGTGTGCTTGCTCAGGGGGTCAATGTGACGGGAACGGTCGTAAACCAGCACGAGATTCCGGTGGAGAGTCTGACCGTGACACTACTGGATGCAGGTTTGTCTGAGACCACGGATGAGAACGGTGAATTTCATTTGAGCGGATCGACGTTAGCATCGGGCGTTGTGGCCGGTCAAAGGAGTGTTCCTGCAATTCAGAACGGCCGGATCAGCTTTTCGGTAGCACGATCCGGGCAGCCGGTCAGCGTAGAACTCTTTGATTTGAAAGGTGCAAAGACTGCAACGATAGTCGATAAGCAGTTTGCTGCGGGAGAGCACAGGATTCCCATACAGAAAGATGTCCTTCACCGGGGAGCGTCGTCGATACTGGTTCTTGTTGTGAAAAAAGGCGGTGAGTTGTACAAATTCAAGCTGATGCGGCTTGGCTCAGGCATTCAACCGGTTGCAGAGCTTGTCAGTATGAATACACAGACCCCTGCAAAACGGGCATCGGGAAAAGCGCTCGATCAGATCGAGATCCGCCGAAGGGGCGAAATTGAAGCAACGATCGATGTCGATAATCTTATTGACGATCTGTCGATCATGCTGGACCTGGTGCCGTATGAGATTGTCGAGATTGCGGTGGCCGAGAATGGAAATTATCCCGATGAAGTTGGTCAGGATGGACGGGTGACGAATCCGGGCCCGATTGCCGATTTTCTGGATAAGACCGGAAGCGGCGACCATGATTATGAAGCATGGTGTTCGGAATTTGTTTCATGGTGCTGCAGGGCAGCTGGGTATCCTCTGGTAAAAAATTCGG
>WJKA01000217.1 GCA_014729375.1 Chitinivibrionales bacterium | reverse complement strand
GTTTTATACCCCGCCACGATCCCTTGTATCGTAAAAAGCTGCTAGACCAACGGCGTCAATATCCCGTGGAATCCTTTCGGTACCGATACCGGCACCCATCAGGAATGGCAGGGAGCGAGCTATGATCACGACTGGGGGACATGGCCCGTTCCAGCCCAGTAAACCCGCGCCATTCCGAGAGCTTGACAAACCAACACTGATCGGCGAACACCCGGGATCCAGCGGCGAACAGTATTCAATCGGCGGGCAGAGCCGACGGCTGCAGATACCTCACTTATATAATCCAGCAGGTCACCCCTTACGTTCGCAAAAATATCTGTTTTTACTCTTGTAAGTCATTGAGTTTTCGAGATTGAATTAATAATTAAATCCAGAGTTATTCATCCTGAAATTATCAACCATTCGACTCCTTCGTACAACCCCGACACTACCGGAATGATTTTAATAATTAATTCTTCACGACACGCTCAATCATGGTATAATGTATATAAGCGTACAATGAAGGAAACTGCAGATCGGTAATCATGAATAAATTGCCGGCATCTCCGCAGTCATGACATGAGTGGTGTGATCTTCTGTGTTAAACCAGAAAAGCAATTTGTTGTTATGAAAGGTGAAACATTCGGCAAGAGTTGGCTTTGGAGTACACGGATAAATGCGCCGGTATTTCCGCTTTGCCTGGTTGATAAGTCTCTGTCGCAGCTTGTTCATTGCATATCCTTTCCCAACGACCGGATAAAAGAATGCAAAAGCAATGCCAATCCGAAAGTGCATAAACTGAGCGAAATTACGCAATTAAAGCGGTTAAGTGTGCAGGTTTTTCCGGTAATGACAGGAAATAAATGCCGAAAGAGGGGGCCGTAGATTTTCACAGATTATCACCGATATCGGGTGCGGTCGGATTTTGAATTGTTCCGCAGAGAAGGAGGCTGGAAATGAGAAAATTGACAATCTTCATCCTGGGATGCTGTGTACTCGGATATGGGAGCGTTTTTTATATCGATCCGCAGCATGGAGATATCGGTAATGACGGCTCCATGCAAAATCCCTGGTCGACCTTGCAGGAGGTAATCGAGAATAACAAAATCGAAACCCGTCAGCCGGTAGACTACCCTTACCACTGGGGCGAGCCCCTGGAACCGAAAAACAGTGATGCACCGGTGAACGCGGGTGATACACTGTTTTTGCGGGACGGCTATCATGGTGAAATTCTTATCTCGCGGTTTTATAATACCGATTATATCACCATTGTAGCGGACAGCGGCCACACACCCGGAATAAAAAGCCTTCGTACGCTCGGCGCGGGCAAATGGATATTCAAAAACCTGCGTATCAGCCCGGAACTGGTACCGCCCTATGAAGACATCGATCCGCTTGTTGATATAGAAAATCACGGATACTCCGGACCAAGCAGGGAGATCATTGTTGAAAACTGTTACATCTACTCGGTCGAAGACGCTTCCTCCTGGTCAATGAACGACTGGGATACGCAGTCATGCAATGCGATCGGTGTTGGCGGCGCCCATGTGATTATACGCAACAATTACTGCAGGAATGTTGATTTCGGGATATCGGTCGGCGGCGACAGTTGCCTTGTTGAAGGAAACACGGTCGAGAATTTTGCCGGTGACGGTCTCCGGGGACTCGGCAACGATATTGCATTTGTCAACAACATAGTCAAAAACTGCTATGATGTTAACGGGAATCACGATGACGGTTTTCAATCGTGGTCGCGCACGGCGGATGGCGTCGGGCAGGGAACGGTCTACCGGATCAAATTAATCGGCAATGTCATAATCAACTACGACGATCCCGACCAGCCGTTCAGAGGAACGCTTCAGGGAATCGGCTGCTTTGACGGGTTCTTTGAAGACTGGATTGTCGAAAACAATGTGATAATCACCGACCACTGGCACGGCATTACCCTCTCCGGCGCGGTTAATTGCCGCATAGTCAATAATACGGTCTGCGATCTCAACAACCAGAATCCGGGACCGCCCTGGGTCCGGATCGGCGACCATAAAACCCGGGGCCCGAGCAGCGGCTGCATTGTGCGCAACAATCTGACGACAAGCCTGAACAGCAGCGATGTCGGTGTTACAGAAGATCACAACATTATTATTTCCGACCCGGATGAATTCTTTGTCGATTATAGTTCATTTGATTTGCGTCTTAAACCCGGGTGCGAGGCAGTTGATGCAGGAAGCTCAGACCAGGCGCCGTCGGTGGATATTGCCGGTACGTCCCGCCCGCAGCAAAGCGGCTATGATATCGGCGCGTATGAGTATGTGGACCCGACCCAATTTGTCAAAAATGCTGCCGCAACTCATGCACTTGGATTGAAAATCGCATTGACGCCCTCGAAGATCGTTGTGTGGTTTCCCTCCGCCATGGGCGACCGAATCGAGTCCGCCCGCCTCTACGACCTGCGCGGGGCAGGCATCGTCGATCTTGAAAAGCCATACCATAACGGCCCGTCTTCAGCAGAATGGAATATCAGCCAATCGCTGCAGGACAAGTTCCGTGCAGGCATTTATGTTCTGGAAATCAGCGGGCCAAAGATAAAGCTGAACAGCAGGGTATCGCATATCGAGTAATAGAGGTTCAATGCTGTTCAAAATAAATAGAACGCCGATAACGCCACTGTGGCTGATTATCGCTGATTTTTTTAATGTTTATAATTATCCGACCAGCGATTATTAGCTTGATCAGCGTAATTGGCGTTCTATTTTTGATAAGAGCATTTTCGACTGAGGTTCACTCCTCGTTTTCATCACTGCTGTCATATCCCTTTATAGCATGGGTCTTTATCTTGCTGTACATTGCACGACGAGATATACCGAGCAGTTCTGCGGCTCTGGTTTTATTTCCCTGTGCCAATTTTCATCGGGGCACGCGTGCGCTCGTGACCTCGTAGCGCTTCACCGCGATTCGCTCCCTTCACTCTGGTCACAAGTCACATTGGGAAAGAGCACTATTATTTATTGAAAAGATTTTACAAATTTATATTGATTTGTAATTTGTTCCAAATTATTCCAGTCAATTTGTTGGCATTTCATATTTTTATTTACTCAAGAGTACCGAGTTCTCATCTCCATGCTAATTTGGGTACTTATTTCTCATGAAAGCCGGCAAATTTAGCCGAATTTTGACGGCACGCGGAGAATTCGGTACTCTCAATAACAGTAGCTAATTATTTTTAGAATTTTAGTGGGGTGCGTCTGGATAAATGCGCCCTTTTATATTATACTATTAGAATGGTTTGCAAAATGCCTCTTTTTAGATTTTATATAATGACATTTTTAGTGTCTGTATTTGCACATTCTTACGCATATTCCGCGATTCGATACGATTTCAGCGGGCGCGTAATTGCTCCCGATTCGACGCCG
>WJKA01000216.1 GCA_014729375.1 Chitinivibrionales bacterium | reverse complement strand
CCTGATGGATTTCTGCTCTACCCCAACAGCGGTGGAATAAAAAAGACCCCTTTAAAGAATTTTTCTCCCGAAAATATCCCGGGTACTTCAGGCGGTGGAAGAGTGTTTATTTCGGATGATGGTCAATGGATTCTCCAGGGCTCGAATCTGATTAAAATCGACGGTAGTGTCAAAGTGACGGTCCCGGGCATTGGCGATGGGGGCGATCTTCAGGGATCCCAATTCGGTTTTGTCCGCAACAGCCCCACCGGAAAAATGGAAATGTTCTGTCGTAACAGTGGACAGGACATGAAAGCGGTCGAGCTTGATATATCCGGAGGAAGTCCGCAATTCGGTCCGGTGAGAACTATCGCCGATAAAAAAAGGCGTCGGCCCAAGAAATTTAAGCATGCCGTTTGAGTCCGGCAATGCATTGCGGCTTTATTCTGCCAATGGGGCCAGTATTCCGCTTCCGGAAAACACCGATTTCCGCGCAGTTAAAAACAGCCTTTCACCAGGTGTTTATTTCATATCGACAAAGGGAAATGCAACAATATCGATGCGACAAATGATAACAATTTACTGATTGAATCAATTCCGACACAGGAGAATTATCATGCTATTCAAAAGATTTCTACCGACATTCGCAGTTATCGGCACATTGGCAGCTTTTCTGGCTTGCGATACAGGCACAAATCCCGAAGAAGACTCCTACCCGCTTGTTTGTCCTGAGGACAAGGGCACAGCCGAGGTTTTCTCTGTTATCGAGCCGTCGGGCGGGAAAATCTATCATCCAGGCGACCAGTGCACGGTACTGGTGCGTGCCGAGGAGCGCACTCAGATCGTTCTCCAGCTCTACACACACGCAGGTTTGAACATTACTAAAGTATCCCAGGAAGGCTTTGTTGCACCAGAAGAATCAGTGTATGTTTTTTCAATACCCGACACAATCTATGACTATAGCTGGAACGACAGCAAGGGCGCATTCGATACCATTGCAACAGCAACAATCTCCGACTCATGCCTTGTTGCAGCATACGATTACGGCGACCCGCGCATAATCGATTTTTCGGACTGCTTTTTCGCAATTCGTCCATAGGAGATATTCATGTACGACATATTCAGCCTTCCGGACCTCTCCTTTCCGGATAATTTTCTCTGGGGAAGCGCCACGGCAGGGCATCAGATCGAAGGCGATAATATTCACTCGCAGTGGTGGGCAGAAGAGCGGGAGGGCAAAAAGGAAGGGCCCTCCGGTAAAGCATGCAACCACTGGGAATTGTACAAAGACGATATCGAACTGATCGGCGAACTCGGCCACCGCGCCTACCGGATGTCAATTGAATGGAGCCGGATCGAACCGCAGGAGGGTTTCTGGGATGAAAAGGCGACATCCCGGTATCTCGATATTTTAGAGCGACTCAGAAAAAACAGTATCGCTCCTTTTGTAACGCTTCACCATTTCACGCACCCGCTCTGGTTCGAGAAAAAAGGCGGTTTTCACAACCGGGACAATATCAGATATTTCGAGCGGTTTGTTGAATACATTGTATCGAAAACCGCCCACCTGGTCGAAAGCTGGAATGTATTCAATGAGTTCAATTTCAGCAGGCACCCCCATGGCGGCGGGCTTAAAATCAATTTCCTGATCGCACACAGCCGGGGATATCATATAATCAAACGCCATTGCGACAAACCGGTCAGCACAACAGTCGCGTTCACCAACTGGGTACCGCTGCGAAAAAACAACGATATCGACCGGCGAATGACCGATTATGTCGATTTTATCACCAATGAGTTTTTCTTTCATGCAATCCGTACCGGCGAGATTATCTATCCCCATTTCGATGCCGAATATGTTCCCGGGCTGAAAGGTTCCTGCGACTACTGGGCTGTCAACTATTACAGCCGCACAATGGTCGATTCCCGAAAGGCAAAATTCCAGGGAGACCGGTTTGTTCATAAGAAGCTGAATATGATCAAAAGGGACTTCTATATGTCGGAAATGTATCCCGAAGGTCTGATCGACAATATCGAGCGGTTGACCGACAAGCCCGTATATGTCACCGAGAACGGCTGTTCCTGCACTGATGACCGATGGCGCATTGTCGCGCTGGCGCTTCACCTCTGCGCGATTAAGGAGGCGATCGACCGGGGTGTTGACGTCAGGGGTTATTTTCACTGGTCGACCATGGACAATTACGAATGGGGATCGTTCGAGCCGCGGTTCGGACTGGTGCATGTGGATTTTGACACATTCAAACGCACGCCCAAACCAAGCGCCTGGTTTTACCGGGAAATTATCGAAAAGGATGGGGTAACGCAGGAGAGTATCCGCAGATATTTGAATGAATTACCGACGATGAGAGTACAATAGCATGCGGATTTCTATTTTAGGGACGGAGACTGATATTATATTATTGGCTATAGTATAAAAATAGTCTCCGTCCCTAAAATATAAAAAAATCATTTGACATTCAGCCTTCAATTCTTTTATCTATATACCAGGCCACATACCCTGCATGAATTGCCAGGCGGCTGGTATCAGCATCGCAATACAGAAACCGGCTGAAAGGAAAACCCTATTCACTTCCCCGGCAGAATCATACTGATCCCGATACTTGTCATCATAGTCATCATTCCGTTTGTTTCTCTCCTGTATATCGGCATAGACCGTGAAGGCAACATACTTGACCCGGCAGAAAGAGCACGGCTTGGCGGCACCTATATACAACTGTCGGACGGTATCATTCACTACGACCTTACCGGGCCGGACACAGCGCAAACGGTCGTTCTTATCCACGGTGGAACTATCCCCCTGTTCGATTTCGATTTACAGATGCCGGCGCTTCTTGACGAAGGATTCCGGGTGCTCCGGTACAATCAGTACGGAAGAGGTTTATCCGATCGGCCGAAAGTCGAGTATGACAGGGCACTGTATGGAAAGCAGCTCCATGAGTTGCTCGATTCTCTCGGAATACACGAACCGGTCGATCTCCTCGGCCACTCTTTCGGCGCGCTGATTGCTGTCCGGTTCACGGCACATAATCCCCTTCGGGTTCGTAAACTGGTCCTCCACTCCCCTATGATTGACAAACTCTCGAACACTACCGGTTATACCCTCTCCCGTATGCCGGTTGTCGGCCGTTTTCTGACCCGTGTGCTCCTGATGCCGCTTGCGATCAAACGCGCCAAAGCACTTCTTCATCCGCTCGAAAACAGCGACCAATACCTGTCAGCGTTTAACCGGCAGATCCGCTATAAAGGATTCGAGCATTCACTCTATTCCATGCTGACCACTGATGCCATGGATGACCACTCTGAATACTATGCAGCGCTCGGAGAACAGGACCGGGAAATTGCGCTTGTCTGGGGCACCGAAGACAACAATATTTCACGTACGATGGTCGATACAATCCGCTCGCTGGTCCCGCAAGCTCACTATTACGAAATAGACGGTGCCGGGCATTCACCGAATCTCGAGTCACCAGAAGTGTTCAATGAAATCATCATCAAGTTTTTAACCCGGACCGTAAGCGCCCCTCCCGCTCACCAGGCTGACAGCACTGAACCCGGGGGGACAGACCACAGATTGAACGGAGTGTAATTCTACGGTTGAGAAAAATGAAGAAAAGACGGGTGTATGCAGAGGAATAGTAGTTATAGTGGAGAACGCCTGTGATATTCGATCCCGGTTTCCAGGTAAAATTCCAGTTGTTTACGCAATCGCATATCGTTACCATGTTTCTGATCGCCGCGCTCTGGGTTATGATTCCGGTTGTGTTCAATCATCGCAAAGACACCACAGCAGACAGAATTTTCCGGTGGACACTGGCAATACTCCTGGTAGTTCAGTATCTTGGCTGGATGATCTGGGAGGCCGCGACCGGAAGGTTTACAATTCAAACATCGCTCCCGATTAACCTTTGTGATATCAGCAATTTTATCTGCGCGGCACTGCTGATAACAAAAAATTACCCGCTCTACGAAATACTGTATTTCTGGGCGCTCGCCGGAACGATACAGTCCTACATCACTCCGAATATCTACTACTCGTTTCCCCATTTCGAGTTTTTCGCATTTTATATCCAGCACGGCGGCGAAATCCTGACAATTCTTTACCTGACCTTTGTTACCGGTTTCAGACCACGGGTGATTTCCGGCCTGAAAGCAATCGGATGGCTCCTTGGTCTGATCGCGGCAATTTACCTGTTCAATTATGCCACCGGAAGCAATTATATGTTTCTCATGGCCGATACGCCGCATCCGAGTACAGTGACAAAAATGATAAGCATTTTCGGCGAGCCGCCCCGACATATTATCGGTCTGGGAATTGTGGCGATACTGTCGGTCCTTTTTTTATATCTGCCGTTTGCAATCAGGGACCGGGCGAAAAAATACATTTCTTCGAAGCGATAATTTCCTGCAGTTGATATATGAAAAACCAGTTCCTTCCTTGCATGGAGTGGACCGATGAATGGGCTAAAAAACCAAGGACAAGATTTTCCCCACGCAGTGGGTATTATATAAGAAAGCATTCAAAATGGTACGGGCTATCAACTCTGTACGAATAAAAACGACAAGATATTGTTAAGGAAAAACCTGTTGCACCCAACTAGTTGTGTTTTATGATGTTTTTATATTGACCATCACGCGCATGATATTG
>WJKA01000215.1 GCA_014729375.1 Chitinivibrionales bacterium | reverse complement strand
GTGAAGTGGAAGAAACCGGTGAATCAGAGGAAACCGGGGGCCTCGATATTCCCGAGTACTGGAATGCAGAAAACACCTCGCAGCGCATTGTCGATTTTGCATTGTCATTCCTTGAAGTTTACGAAGGCGAAGAGCAGGAATATCTTGACATGATAAAGGGTGCTGTTGAAGATGGATTTGCGCAGGCGCGTGAGTTGATCGGCGAGGTCCCCGGCGAGGTTGCCGAGTTAACAAATAATACTTATGATCTTGCCATGAACAAGCTTGCTGCCTGGGCCGAAGAACGCGGTCTTGAATTTGCCGCTGAAGAAAATGCAGTCGCATAAAATCAGGAGGAGGTTTCGTGTTTCCCGTCGAATTCGTACCCGAACCAGAAACGCAGAAATATATGACCCCGGTGATTAAAGCTTATTCCCATATCAACCCCGCCGAAATACGGATACGCATCTGACTGGCGGATTTCGACTCCGCCGTGTATACAGTTTCCGTTGAAAGAATAATAGTCGTCAACAGGACGGGCATTTTCCAGATCGCTGCTGAAACCAGCCAGGGTGCCCAGAATGCCGAATGTCCTGATCGATACAAGTGTTTTGAAGACCTGATAGTCACCGACCGGCCAGCTCCAAAGCCCCAGTGAAGAACCTGAGGTGAAACTGAGGTCTGCAGTGAGGGTAATCAGCGAATCCATGAACGAAAAATGTGTACCGAATTTGCCGTCATGCGACCACCGGCTCTCGACATTGATAATACCGGTACTAATCAGGGCAACAGAAAATCCGGCAATATCAAAAAAAAGCGGTGAAATCGCGCCACCACCGATGCTCCAGATGAAACTTCGCTGTGAACGCTGGATATCCCGCGGATTTTCATAGCCGAATGCAGTCAGAAGGCCGAATTTTCCGAGCACATCAAGCGATTTGCCGATTCCCACCTGCAGACTTGGACGGTCAAAAGAAAAACTTCCACTCGAACTCACACCTTCATTGTCAATTGTCGTGCTGGTTTCCGATGTTTTCTCATAGAGCCCGGTGCCGAGAACGCCAATACCGCAATTGAAAAAGGTGCGAACCGGAAAAAACATGCGCGCAGAGGCTATTACATATTTTCCGGTCAGCGGGGCCACATTGGATGTTAACAGCGTCTTTGAATCGATATCGCTTAATAGCGCAGGATTGGCCCACCAGCCACCCGGAGTATAAATATTCTCCAGATACACTGTTTGTTGAAAAAAAAGATACCGGTTGGCAATTTCTTCACCGGTTGACGTTTGTCCGCGGGCACTTCCAGCAGCAACCATGCAGAATATAGACAGAAAATGAAATCTGTAGAATAAAGACTGCATCAGAATGATATTTTTATGCGGAGCGAGATGCCGCGTTTTTTGATTTTCTTTATGGTCTTTCGAATCGCCCGGACCTGCTTGTGGATTTGCTCGATTCGCTTGTTCCATATTTTTTTCTCGTTTTCCTGTAATGTGTCAATGGCTTGTGAAAGCGTACCTGCAAGTGTTTCAATCTCGATAAGCGCTGAAGCCGCGTTTGTTATGAATGTTTCAAGCATTTCCCGGTATTCATCGGCTATGGTCCCGGCCTGGCTGGTAAATATCGATGTTCTGGCTGCAATAGCATCGATTTGTTTGAGGTGTCGCAAAAGCTGTGAATCGATTTCAGGAAGCGTTGTAACCAGGTACAGGGTCAGCGTATCGATATCGCCGACAAGTGCATTAAATTTGTCTGTAAATGGCGTATCTGTCTCCTGCCCTTCAAGAAAAAGCAACGAAAGGTCCCGGTATTTCTCGATTTCTTCTTTAAGGCGCCATGCAAGCCCGACAGATTCGGAAATACCGGGTACGAATGCGCCTCTGAGTGTATCTGAAACAGGAATTTCCGGAAAGGATGCATTCCCCGGGTCAATTGCAATTATCCGTTCGCCCATCAGGCCCTTATCAATTGTTGCAATCGAATAATTGCCGTAAATAGCCTGTTTCCTATTGAGCATGATTTCAACGCACACGCTGTCCCGGCGGGCTTGGACCGACCTGATTTTTCCGATCTCCACCCCCCGCACACTCACCGGATCTTCCAGGCGAAGGTTTCCGATCCGTTGAAAGCAGATAATCCGGGTCTGTACCGGGAAGAAGTTGACCTTTATAAGGTAGGTGCCGACAATCAGAATAAATGCGGTAAGTACAGCAAAAACAATATATCCAAGCCGGCGATCCTGCATGGTCAAAAGATAGGTGATTTTGTCCGCTGAATCAAGAATTTAAGCACAAGCATCAGAACAGAAAAAGGGGTTAAGATATTTTGTGCATATGCCGATAAGTAATATTAAGTAGTGTATGAATAGCAATCCGCCCGGATAATGCGCTAAAAAAATCTCCAGGGGGAAGCAGTATGGGAATATCAATTAACGGCCCTTCAGGAATAGACACCGCCTATATTATCGATTCACTGACAGATTTGGAATATGAGAAGGTCCGGTCGGTTGAGCGGAGGAAGTCTGCGTATGATTTGAAAATCGCCGCCTACAGCAAACTTCAGTCATATGTCACCGATGTTTCTTCAAAAGCTTCTGCCTTGAGCAGGGAAGAGGATTTCAGTGAATTCACCGAAGAATCCTCGAACGAAGATATTGTCGGTGTAACCGGCGGTATCGGAGCGCATGAAGGCTCGTATGGTGTTAAGGTTTTCAGCCTTGCGCAGCGCGAAAAGATGGTCAGTGCCGACAACCTTGTTACCAGCCAGTCGGCATCCCTTTCATCGCTGGGGATCGGGATCGGGACGATCAGTATTGAAGGAACGGAAATTGACATTTTAACTAACGATACAATTCAGGATGTCCGCCGCAAAATCAATGATGCAACAGATGCTGATGGAAAATCGCTGGGAGTAACTGCATCGGTGATTAAAATGAGCGACAGCAATTTCAGGCTGGTGCTTTCATCGAAGGAGACCGGGAAATCCGGCGTGGACTATCAGGATGTGAGCGGCAGCACATTGCAGGATCTCGGAATTATTACCAATGCGGCAGGCGACAAAGGCAATGTCGCTCAGGAGATTACTTCCGCCGATGATATCAATTCTCTCTTTGCCGGATTGAGTCCGGGTGACACTATTCAGTATGGCGGTACCGATCATGCCGGAAATGAAGTCGGCAATACATTTGTAGTTGAGGCATCCAGCACAATTGATGATTTCCTGACGCAAGTGAGGGAGACGTACAACGGCATGGCCGAAGTGACGATTAACG
>WJKA01000214.1 GCA_014729375.1 Chitinivibrionales bacterium | reverse complement strand
TTTCATCACCAACGGAATAGAGAGAATCGCCGGCGATCCGGTAGGGATTGACAATGTCAACGGTTAATGCTGCAGTGTCGATCCGCTGGTTGGGGCGGGTCCCGGTGATCGTTACCGTACCCTGATACGGCTGCGTGAAATAGAGGGTGATTGTCGAATCGGTGAGCATGTCTTCGAACAATGTTGTATCGAGGATGCTTCTGGGTGAGGCGATTTCAATTAATTCGAAGGTGTCTTTGCCGGTTGTATAGGCCAGGGTGTAGGCAGTGAAAATCTCCTGCCCTGTGCCGGGAAATGGGGTGAGTGTGAGGGAGTAGTCGCCGTGGTACTGGGAATCTGCGGGATTGTTGTTGGGGAAAGAGGTGCAGTGAAAGAGCGTTGCGGCTGCTGCAACCAGAGCGAGCAATATTCCCGCTGTTGCTATTGATTTTGTTGATATATAGCGCATTCAGCGATTATCCTCCTTTACTTTCCAGTGGACGCAAAAATTCACCACAGAGCCACAGAGATCACAGAGAAAATCTTCTAATTTTTCTTCGGATACCATCTTTTATCTAGAGAGATATAATTTATTGCGCATAAATCTTTTAGCTTCATACCGGTGAAAGCCGGTTTATAGATATTAAAAGTATTCGCATTATCTGGATTCCGGTTTTCGCCGGAATGACGAGAGTTCTCAAATTTCTTGTGCGATCTGGTCGTTTCATGCGCAATTTATTATGGCGTTATGCATAATATCGGGACATTGAAATTAACCAGCAATCTATCTTATGTACTTCAATTGCAGCGTAAATAATACTTTTAAAGTATCTATTTCCACATTCTTATCTCTGTGCTCTCTGTGGCTCTGTGGTGAATTTTTCTTCCAAAGAGCACCTCACAGAGAATACTATATTATTTTTCGTCGGATACCGTTTTTTAATACCGGGACATTGAAATTGATCAGCAATCCGATTTTCCAGCCGCCAAGTTTCAAATATGTAATAAGCTGTGATTCATGTATTGGCTGCAATTCAGAAACCGATTTTATTTCGACGACAACAAGATTTGCCACAAGAATATCAAGACGATATCCGCAATCGAGCTTGATGTTTTTATAGATAACCGGCAAAGGAAATTGCCGCTCAAATGCAACAGATCGATTTTCCAGTTCATAGCAGAGGCATTCTTCATAAGACGATTCCAACAACCCCGGTCCAAGAATTCTATGAACCTCTATCGCTGCTCCAATAACAGTTTCAGTTATTGCATTTAACTCCGATCTCTCTCCCATTTATATTATGCCTCTGTGATAATATTCTTCTTTACTTACAATTTTTCTTTCTCTTCTCTGTGCTCTCTGTGCCTCTGTGGTGAACTCTTTTTCCTCACCAATTTTTCTTTCTCTTCTCTGTGCTCTCTGCGCCTCTGTGGTGAACTCTTCTTCAAAAGAACAACGTCACCGTAAATCCCGCCACTCCCGTTCCAAATACTGCCGCGCCGACATTCCGTACCCTGACCGCCTGATCGCGGTCTTTCCGATACCGGTCGGCCTGCCCTGTACCGGCATTTTCATAATCTTCCTGAATCGACAGCGCGCGGGCATGGAATCCCACCCAGAGGCTTCCGCCAACGAGTGCGGCCGCGCCCAGACCAATTCGTGCCGGGGTCCTCCAGGTAATCTTTTGCGATGACGTATCTTTTGCTGTTGAAAGAATATCGGTCCCGGGCGCCGGGGACAGCGTGTCCGGCCCAAGGGAAAAGGGTGTGCGGTCCTCAATGTCAACGATGGAATCGCCGATTGTCAGATTTGCATTGCCGTTGTCGTTGAATACAAGATTCTTGAGGGAAAGGTGTGAAATCGTATCGGAAATTTTCAGGCCGAATGTGCTGTAGCTTATTCTGGCGTATGCAAGTGCAATGCTGTCGGCGGTGCCCGTAATTTCAATTCCGTTCCAGTCAAATGGTTGAGCATTGTCATCACGCTCAGGCGCGGGTCTGTCATGTGCAGAAGTGAATACTATCGGTTCAGTCACACCACCCGTGCAAACCAGATTACCTTCAACGATAAGCCCTGCAAACCGGTTGAACCTGATAATTGAACCCGGTGCAAAAGACAGCGTGCGTCCCTCGTTGACAACAATATTTTCTTTGACAAGGTACTCGGCCTTTTCATACGTGCCGTCCTGTTCGCCGGAAAGCTCGATATCCTCTGCGGCAACTGGTGCTGAAAAAGCGAGAAAAAAAACCGCCGGTATTAGCGATTTGTTATGAAACAACTTAATTTTAATCATAGCTCTGTACTGAACAGTAATAATAAAACAAACGTATTCCTGAAAAGACAGCACTGGTCTATTATGAGAAAATAATCAAAAACCGATTTCAACTACCAGAAATCCGGATAATTATGGGACAGAAAAAAAAGCAAGACTGATTGCTGCAGTTTATCGCAATTGCGCGTCGTGCTTGCAGTATGACGGAGCAGAAGGGTACTATTGTAATAAAACCGGAAAAGTCTGTATGCCGGACCCGAATTATAAACAATCGACCGATACCACCGATACCAGCGATACTACCGACAGCAGACCGCTTCCGCTGGTCGGATCGGTCATGCCGAAGCCCCACGAGCGAGTCGGCGGCTTGCGCGTTCTCAAGCATATTGACTCGGGCGGCACCGCGGTTGTGTACAAGGCAATCCACGAGCAGCTTGAGGTTGTCCGTGCGGTGAAAATGCTCAAGCCTGAGGCGCTTGCAGGGAACCAGAAACGGCTTCGCACGGAAGCGAAAATATCGGCAAACCTCATTCATCCGAATATTGTTCAGATCTACAATGTTGGATTATGGAAAAATACCATCCCGTTTATTGAGATGGAATACATTGACGGAAAATCGCTGAAAGATATGATTTCTGAACGCGGGTCTTTTCCCGTGCCGGTTGCCTTATCAATAGCTGCCATAATTTCTCTGGCCCTGGATTATGCGCATCGCCAGTCGGTGACATTGTATGGAAAAAGTTATGAAGGCCTTGTTCACCGCGATATCAAGCCGGGCAATATACTGATAGCATTTGACGGCACGGTGAAGCTTGCCGATTTCGGGATTGCGCGGCCGGGGGAGACCAGTATTCATACGGCAAGCTCTGAGGTTATGGGCACGTATGCATATCTCAGCCCGGAGCAGATTGACGGCGTCAAGCTTGATGCCCGGACTGATATTTATTCACTCGGCGCGGTGCTGTATGAGATGATAACCGGCTTGAAATGCTTTCCGCAGGAATCACTGGGTGCGCTGGTGAAGGCAAAAACAAAAAGTACTATTGCCCCGGTAAAGGAAATTATACCCGCAATATCACCCAAAGTAAGCGCAGTTATCGATAAATGTATTGCTGTTGAAAAGGAAAAGCGGTATGCAAATTCGGCGGAACTCTGTATTGAGCTTGAGACGCTCCTGGATTATTACAGTGATAAACCGGCCTCCCTTATCGTCGAAGAATATAGTAACAATCCGCAGGTTTCTCACACGCAGTTTCTTTCAAAACAGAAGATTCACTCGAATAAACGGTTTATAACTGTTTATAGTGTCACGGTAGTTGCAGCGATTGCGCTCATTCTTGGAGCATTGCGGTTTGTCGACACCGTTCAGCGTCCCGGGTCGGATAAGTCAATGAATATAGCCGGCAAGCCTGCTGGAGAACTGGAAAAAACCGAAAATGAATTGCCCGGAAAAAAGGCGGTGCAGCAACGAAACAGTGTTTCGGAAAGTGTATCTGCAAATCCTCGATATGCGCGTACGCCGGGCAAAAAACGATCGCCCCCTCCGGGGAATAATTTCCAGAAAGGAATTGGCTGTTTCAGAAAGGGAATGCATGATAAAGCCGCTGAATATCTGGAGAAAGCTCTGCATGAAAGTCATCCGGAGCCCTTGAAACAGATAATTAAACTTCGCCTTCTCGAATCATATTTTACAACCGGGAACATGCGGAAAGCGCATGAATTTTCAAGAAGCGTTACTCTTAATGACGGTTATTTTTTTCTTATGCAGGGGCGTATTTTCAGTGCAACAGGTAATTATTATCTGGCAAAAACTGCTTTGCGGAAAGCGCAGACAACCCCGTCAAATTTCAGCGCGACAACACAAAAAGATGCCGTCTATGAATGGGCAGAGATACATGACCGCATATACCGGAAAAAGCCTAATCTTGAAAATAAAAATGCAGCAATTCAGGCCTGGGAAAATTATCTCAAAGCTTTTTGCAAAAACAGCTCTTCGAATACGTGCAGTGAAGCCGCCAGGCGGAAAAAAGAGCTCATCCGATAAGCATTTCCGGCCGGCAACGAGGAATCCGGTTCCGGGCAGAAAAAACACCACCGGCTCATCCTTACTCAACTGCGGAATTTAGGATAATCCGATATTTTTTGGTTGCGGCTTAGCTGCACCAGGATTATCTGTACAAGTGTTTGCTTTTCCGAATGGATGCGTTATGGACAATTCCATTTTATTTCTCTGTACGGGCAATTATTATCGTAGCCGTTTTGCGGAAATTTTGTTCAACACGATTTCTGGTGCGCTTGAGCTGGAATGGAAAGCAATATCGCGGGGCGTTCATTGTTCCTGCCGTTCCTTCAGCCGGTTTGTTCGCCGGTGTCTGTCATTTCAGGTAGTATCTGTACAGGGGTAGAGACTGCTGTGCTGATTGTGCGTTTTAAATAACAAATCAATCCAGGAATTCATCGGCATCATTGAATTTATCAAAGATATTATTTTCTTCGTGCGGTTTGTCCGGCAGGTGCCCGGCCTGATCTTCAAGGCAGCGTGAATGCGGTTTTTTATTGTCCGTATTCGGGGGTTCCCGGCTGGCCGACTGATTTAGGGGAATAGTGGGCTGCTGCGTCTTTTCCGGCGCTGCCGCTGCATCAAGGTGAACGTGGCGGTGTTCTCCGGAATCCTGAAAAGTCCGGTTGTCGGAAGAAATATTGTATACCTGATTAGTGACAGTTTTATTGACAACAATATTTCCGGGAGCATTTTGCTGTTGGGTCGGGGGTGCAATTCGACTTATTTTATCTTCAATGGTAATCCATTCACCCTGAAAGTGAACGAATCCTTTTTCGATACATTTCTTTTTCTGGTTTTCGAGTTCATTTTTTTTATCGATAGAAACCCATCTGTTACGGTAAAAGACAAGGCCGTTGATAATATTCTTCTTTTCTTCGCCTGTCATTATTCGACGCCTTGTCCGTTTGTTTTCACGCGGGTCGCATCGTTTAATTTAGTTTGGAATTCACGCAATGCAGGGTCATCGGGCGATGCCAGAGCCCATCGCTTCCGTTCTATTTCCGCCAGGGTATATTTATTGTGTTCCAGGTACAACTCAGCCATGGAGCGGTAGGCAAGCGCGTTGCCGGGCATAATTTTCTGGGCATGCCTGTATTTCACAGCAGCGCTCGCATCATCACCTGCTTTTTCACTGATCAGGCCCTGCAGGACCAGGTCATTATAGGTGGTTGCCTTGCAATATTGCCACACATAGTAGCCGCCGACACCTGCTCCTGATATTACGACAATGATAAGTAAAAAGCTGACAACCGACAACGCGTTACCGTCACTCCCGCCCCGCACCGGTTGCAGTGATGGCTCTTTGGGATTATTTTTCAGCTTCTCCAGGCGCTCGAGATGAACAAGCGCATATTCTTTTTCGTCGGAATAAGGAAACTGCTCTACAATTTTCCGGTAAAGCTCTTCCGCATACTGCCAGTCACCTCTCCGGTAGTCTGCTTCATATGCTTCACGGTAAAGCTCGATAGCAGAGGCCATTTTGATCCTCCTTGCTGAAAATGGACCTTATTTGACGGAAACAAGATATTGTACTGGTAGTAAAATAATATGATTTTAATACAAATGGGTGAGTTAAATAAAGAAATGGAATTCCGGGTTGAGTGTGACAGTTCATCGTGACGGTAAATCGTACCGTTTCATTGCCGAGCGTATAATCCCGTCAATAAGATTATTATAGCATATACCGGCCTTTTCAGCCGCTTCGGCAACTTCCTCGCCATAGGCAATGTCGGGATTAGGGTTGACTTCTAAAATGTAAACTTTATTATCGGGCGTCAGGCGAATGTCGATTCGTCCGTAATCAAGCACCTGAAGAATATGATACGCCTTTTTGCATGAGCGTGCAATAAGCTCCTTTGCTGGATCGCCCAGCGCGGCATTTCCAAATTTTATATTCCATTTTTTCTGATAGTCCTCGTTCCATTTCACTCGATAGGTGGCAAGGACCGGACCGCCGGTTTCAGCGTTGCCGAAAAAGAGTTCACGGGGGGGAAGGACTTTCTGGCGGCGGTTTCCCAGAACCCCGACATATAACTCTCTGCCGTTGATATACTCTTCGGCAATTACCGGCTGGTTCCACCGTTCGAATACCAGTGTCGCTCTTTCGCGCAATTCATCACAATCCTTTACGAGTGAGGCATTGGATATGCCCTCGGAACCATCTTCATACAAAGGCTTGACAACGAGTGGGAAATGCAATGTTCCGGGAACGCGGAAAGATTTTTTAGGAAATAGTATTACAAAACGAGGCACGTGTATTTTCCGTGCCTTGAGAAGCTGTTTACAAAGTCCTTTATTCCTGCACAGCATCAAGCCGGAAAATCCGGTGCCGGTAAACGGGATTTTTAAAAGCTCCAGGAGGCCGGCTATGTGCTTGTCCATTCGACGGTCGTTGCGGAACTGCTCGGTCAGATTGAATACTAGGTCGGGCCTGTTTTCAGTAAGCCCCGCGATTATCGGTTCGACCCTGTCTCCGACGCCAAGGATATGAACCCGGTGGCCAAGCTCTTTCAGTGCGGTAACAACATGATATTCTGTCGTATGCTCGGTTGTTTTATCGCCGGGGCTTTCCGACGGGATACAGGCAATATCCATAAGAACAGTAATTGTCAACTTACGCATCAGTGAGTTTCCAGCTTTTGTTTATATTTGGTACTATTGGTTGTTGAAGCGGTTATAAAGGATACGATGTCGGCCATGGTTTCAAGGTCCGGTTTTGATAAAAATAAACCAAGCGCATCGCAGCGAGAAATTAATTTTCGAACGAGTTTGTCGATATCGTATTTGCGTTGTCCGCTCCATGC
>WJKA01000213.1 GCA_014729375.1 Chitinivibrionales bacterium | reverse complement strand
GGCATAGAGATCAAAATACCAAGCTAACCCTAATGAGATACTATCCCCTAAATCGTGAACCGCATCGGAGAGAATAGCCAAGCTGTTCGTCCATAATCCCCCAAAGATTTCCAGGATTGTGAACCCTAGGTTCAAGAAGAAAGCTGTTTTGATATTTTGATTTGGCGAATGGTGATGGTTGTGTGTGTGGGTCATCGCCCTATTATTAGATGATGTGGGAGTAAATTTTGAGCGCTCAGTCCCGCGAATCAGGTTTACTTATACAGGTTAAGAGTTGTTCATTTAGATGCAATAACAACGGTCTATTAAGATTATCGATAATTATTCTAGATCTGAGTCTGTAGGATAACCGGCATTTTTCCAGGCTTCAAACCCACCAATCAGCGCGTAAACATTGTTAGGATCAAGGCCTTTCTGAACAGCCAAAAACGCCGCACGGGCGCTGCTTTGCTCAGCCGGTCAAGCACAATAGAAAATTAGTGCTTTGTCAGTTGGTAGTTCTTGGTAACGCTCCTCGACTTCAAAGGCCGGCAAGGAGATAGCTCCACGAGCGTGGCTTACGCGATAAGACGCGTTCGACCGTGTATCATAGAGCACAGCATCCCCCGCATCGAGGAGCGCTTTGGCGTCTGTGAAGGTAATGCGCTGTACGTCATTCGCTGAGGTGATTTGATTAGCGTCTAGATCTGTTTGAGCGCTGCAGCTTATCAGGACTAGAACCAAAATAAGGGTGCCGAGTTTAACGATTTGGTTATTCATTTAGATTCTCCTTTACCCCTAGGGTGTATCGCTGACGCATCTGAAACCTATGTTGTCTGCGGCAGTGTCTGGATCTTCATGAAAACGCCAGAAAGTGAAGAGATCTGAGTTGTATTGATTCCTCCAACTACCACCTCGAAGAACACGGTCGCCTTCTTGTATCTTTGGACCTGTGGGATTGATCTCGGGGGAATAAGTGTAGTATGCGTTATCGTAACTATCTGAAACCCACTCAAAAACGTTTCCTGCCATGTCATGGACCCCGATGAAGCTTTCTCCTTGTGGGAATTGCCCCACTTCGGTGGTATCTTCGCCCCGGAAATTAGCCTGGGCGGGTTCGGGGAAGGATTCCCCCCACGGGAAGCGGGTCGTGATGCCGCTACTGGGGTGCCATTTGGCTGCTTTTTCCCATTCTGCTTCGGTGGGTAAGCGGTCCCCCCGCCATTCGCAAAAAGTTTTAGCGTCTTCCCAGGTCACATAGATGACAGGGTAGTTCCCATATTCCTCCAAATTATTAAAGTAGTTCTCCCGGGTATTGCTGCTGAACTGAGTTGGCGGGGAGCAGACTCGAGCTTCGACGCATTGGGCATATTGGGCGTTGGTGACTTCGTATTTGTAAATGTAGAACCGGTCTGTGTAGGCATCATGCGCGGGATAAAAAGGTCGGGCTTCATTGTAGTCGCTTCCCATTAAATAAGTACCCTCAGGCACAAACACCTTTTCTATTGGTAACAAAGTGGGGGTTGGCCCAGCAGGAGCCATCTCCGTGGGGGTTGAGGTCACCGTTGCCGTGGATGTGACCGTTGGGGTAGTGGCAGGTACAGTGGACACGTCTGTTGGGGTTAGCGTGGAGGTGGAAGGAACTTTTGTGGACGTGGTCGTTTCACCGACTGCAGGGGTCGAAGACGTTGCTTGTAAATCCTCTTCCGGAGGAAGTTTTTTGGTTATCAAATAGATCAACGAAAATAAAGCAGCTAAACATAAAACAAAGCTGACCAAACCGATGATCATCCGCGTCTTCTGTTCTAGGTCGCATAAATCGACGTTGAAGGAACCGATCTTAATTTGCCCAATGACGGTAATGATGAGAATGATGGAGCAAACCAAAAAGACTATTGCCGTTAGAATGGTTAGGAAAATAGACATAGTTAATCCTTGAGGTCACTCTTGACTATAGAAAGAAAGAGGCGCACCTATCTTGAGTGCGCCGTAATACACTTATTGCTGTCATACTTTTAGTATAGTAGGGCGGGTGGGACTCGAACCCACACGGATATACCGGGGGATTTTAAGTCCCCTGCGTCTGCCAATTCCGCCACCGCCCCAGTTTCTAGCATGCTTAATTTTACACAGCGAGGCTATTTGGTCAAGGTCAAAATTTGCTTTGCCCCCTTTCTTAGAGCTGACGGGAAATTTTTTATTTCTTTTTGGGTTTGATTGGGTAAATCATATATATCTCCTACACCTATTCATCCCCAAAGTCTTGGAAGTAGGGAGTAACTGTGTAAGTCTTATTCTCCTTTCAACATTAGAAGAGAATGCTAGCTAGCTCCGTGCGGTACTCTTTTGTTAAGGGATGAGAGTCACCGAGAAGTTCCAGGAGACCTACAAAAACCAATCTCGCTTCTCCGCCAGCGTATTTCCTGTCTTTCCGGAGAACTTCTAGTAAGCCGTCTAATGCGGCTGGTAAGTTGCCCATCTCGATCAATTTTAAAGCGCGGTGATAAATGGCTTCGAGTTTATCGTTGGGTTTCGATCCGGATGATTCTTGATATTTAACCAAAGCCTCAGCGAGAGGGTGGAGTTTTTCGGCGATTCTGTACTCGGGGCTGGCGGGAATGGTCTTCAAT
>WJKA01000212.1 GCA_014729375.1 Chitinivibrionales bacterium | reverse complement strand
GGTCAATACTATGTATATCGGAGGCATTCCTTACAACAGTATCGAATACATGCGGTTGCTCAGGTTCGGTTACCTGATCGACACGAGTCACGCTACCGGCGCGTTCGATTTTTCCCGGCTCGATCAGGTGATGGACCAGTTGGTCGACAACGGACTTCACCCGAATTTCGACCTGATGGACCACTGGGAGCATTTGGATTTTGTAAACAGCGAAGCTGATCGGTTATGGTATAAAAATTATGTCCAGGCTGTTGTGCGTCACTATATCGGCCGGTACGGCAGTGAAGAAGTCGATAAATGGTTTTTCACCACGCTCTGCGAGCCCAGCCCGAAAAACGATGTCGATATGAAAAAAATTGCGCTCAAAGCCATGACCGACGAATCCGCGCTGCATGAAATAGACGAAAAAATTATCTATGGCGGCCCCGGCCGTTCCGGCAATGATCCGGACTATTTTATCGATTATTTTCTCAGTTTTCTCCATGATTCGCTCAACCCGTTTACCAATGAAACCGGCACACGGCTTGACGGAGTCAAATGGAGCGGCAAAGGTCCCTGGTGGTGGCAGGTGGAAGACGCTGCTGATAAAATTGAGTATATCGAACAGCACTGTCCTTTGTATGACGGGCAAATCCTTCTTATCGATGATGAATCCGATCCAGTCTCCGGCCACGGCATGCCCCTTGCCTGGAGGACAGCTCCCGCGTATCAGGCAATGATCTCCTGCCGAATCTGGGCAGGCCTGACTCAGGTTGAAGACAGGCTTGGCGCGCGCTATCTGCTCATGAACCAGGACAATGCATTCGTGCACGGATTTTTCTCCCGGAGTCTGATGTGCCGGTTCGAGGATGAGAGCGAGGAGAATTTCGAGCTTATAAAAAGCAAAATAATAACCTATGAAATGCTGTCGCTGCTGGGCGACATGCGCATTGCCGCAGACGGGTATCCTCAGAAACCGGTCCCGGCCGCGGGCCATACCTGGGAAACACCAGAAAACACCGCGCGGGTCGAGGCGATCGCCACAAAAGATCCCGACGGACGAATCGCCGTGCTGATATTTAATAACCGGGAATACTATATCGAATCCACTCCTGATGATGCCCACATTACGCTCACGCTCAACGGTGTTCCATATTCCGAAGCTATGCTGGTCCATTACCGCGTCGACAATACCCACTCCAACCCCATGCGCATCTGGCAGGAAATGAGCGGCCCGGTACCCGAACATCAGGGAGAAATTTTTACCATGATATGGGACTCCGATACATATACGGATTTCTGGCCTGAAGGCCCTGCAATTCCGACAAAAGAGCAATTCGGGCAAATCCGGGACCGTATGGAGCTTGAAACAATGGCTCCGCCAGAAAAGGTGATATTTGAAAACGGGACCTGTTCACTGCAGTTCGGGCTTCCCTGCCCCTCGGTAAGCCTGATTGTCTGTGCTCCCGATCCGGCCGTACCTCCGCCGCCGGTATCAAATATCCGGACCACACCTTTCACCCAGGGACTCACCGATGAACGTCATACGATTGTCCGATGGGACGAAAGTCCGTCAAAGCAGGTCCTTACCTATGAAATCCTCTGGTCTCCCACAAAAGAAGGCGTATACTCCCGGGTGAATAACGCAGATTTTTTTTCGACAACATTTATGCACTGCCATCCGAAAACCGAACCTGAAGGATTTTATGCAATTAATGTAGTTGATTACCAGGGAAGAAAAAGCGGGCCTGTTGCATGCGGAGATGAATCAGGATCGACGCACTCATCAAAAAGCCGGAATGCCTTTACTCACGTTGCGCAAAAAAGACAGGATAATATGTCCATGCTTATTTTCAACGCGCGCGGCCAGATGGTTTCAAAAGCTCACCCGTCTCACAATCGCATCAGTACCGGACAGGCGGTCATGCAGGCATTGAAACCGGGAATTTACTACGGATTCCGGCAATCTCTTTCCTCCGGCGCCGTTATCCGGCTTGTTGTTCAGTAACATAATATTGCTTTGCTGTTTTCTGTAAACCAGATTAAATATATCACCTCAAATCAGCGCTGTCCAAAATAAATTGAAATATTTAGATATATCGACCTATAAATGCGCAGTTATTTCACAAAAACAGGAACGAAATTTACGATATACAATTATTCCGATCATAGAACGCCGATGACGCCAATCTGGCCGATTATCGCTGATAGGTAGTAAGAACAGAAGATCACCACAGGGGCACAGAGAACACTGAGATTTGGAGATGAACAGCTATTTCTTTGAAAATCAAATACTTTTCTCTGTGAACTCTGTGGTGAATTCATCTATGCAATTTGTTTCTGATCGGCGAATATCAGCTTGATCAACGTCATTAGCGTTCTATTTTGGACAAGACTGGCCTCAAATAAAAAATGCGAACCAGGATACCATCCTTTTGTCATGTGTCAAGCACTAACACCATTTTAACCTAATATAAGTCATTAAAATGATGTTTAATTCCAAAATCAGCGCCTTTCTGCCATTATATTAATAGGTGTTCAATCAAAAGGGGTCCTGTAGATACATATAGCAGCGACTTCCCTGTAAACAGTAACCATCATTACCTTATCCGGGGAGGGTAATATGACCGGCTTTCGTTGCTGCGTGCATATGTTTTTCTTTCTATCTTTTCTGTGTGTTTCCTCTGTTTTTGCAGCCAAAGATATTACAATTAATGTTCATTTAACCGAGGAAATCGGTGAAATCAATCCATTCTGGCGCGGATCGGGGCACAACAATGCCATGTATGAAACGGTTGGATATTTTCCCCTCAATACGGCCTATATCGGCGGCATTCCGCATGGCAACATGGAATACATGCGCCTTCATCACTGCATGTACCTGATTCCCACGTCAAAAGGCGAGCGCAATTTCGATTTTTCTGAGCTTGACAAAGTATTTGACCAGTTCAATGACAACGGGCTCAGACCGAATCTTCAGTTCCAGGACCTCTGGAGCAGTTGTGATTTTCTCAACAGCGAACAGGACCGCCAGTGGTGGTACGACCTGATAAAAGCGCTGGCCGAGCACTATATCGAACGGTACGGCATTGAAGAGGTCCGGAAGTGGCTTTTTTCGCTTGAGGGTGAGCCCGGACCAAAAACCGATGAATCCGCCTGGGACCTTGCTACCAAGGGGCTGGTCGAGGCAGCGGCGTTACGTGATGTGGATGAGCAGCTTTTTTACGAGGGCCCCGGCCGAGCGGGAAGTGACGATGACTACTTTGTTAATTATTTCATGAGTGTTTTCCACGACTCACTCAATCCAATGACCGGGGAAAAACATACCAGACTCGACGGCGTCAAGTGGAGCGGCAAAGGTCCGTGGTGGTGGGCTGCAAAAGATGCAAAAAATAAAGTCGACTATATCAATGAGCATTGTCCGCAATTCAAGGACGAAATCCTTCTTATCGATGATGAGTCCGATCCGGAGTCCGGTCACGGCATGCCGCTCGGATGGCGTACTACGCCGGCGTATCAGGCAATGCTTGCCAACCGGGTATGGATGGGATTTACACTTGTCCAGGAGCAGTACGGTGGTAAATACCTGCTCATGAATCAGGATAACGCCTTTCTTCACGGCTTTGTCGGCCGCAGTCTTATGTGTAAATTCGAGCACCCGACCAACAACGACCGGTTCGAGCTGATAAAAAGCAAAATGAGTTCGTATGAGATGTACTCGCTGTTCGGTGAAAAGCATATCCTGACCGACGGGTACACCTCGGCGCCGATACCGACCGTGGGATACGAATGGGACTCTCCGCAGAAAGGCCGGGTCGAAGCCGTGGCGACGAGGGACCCTGACGGCCGCGTTGCAGTCATGATTTTCAACAACCGGGAATTTTATATCCGCTCCGAGCCTGATGACGCCACTATTACCCTTAATTTTGAGGATTTGCCGTTCAGTGAAGTCATGCTCGTTCATTACCGTATCGATTATGCGCATTCAAATCCCATGCGTGTCTGGCAGGAAATGAGCGGCCCGGTAACCGAACTCACCGGAGAGGTGTACGGCATGGTCTGGGACAGGACCTCGTACCTCGACTGGTTTCCCGAAGGTCCCGCCAACCCGACAAAGGAGCAATTTGCACAAATAAGAGACCGGATGGAGCTTGAAACCATGGAAGATCCCCGGAAAGTATCGGTCAGCGGCGGTTCATTTTCCATGCAAATCGACCTTCCATGCCCATCGGTGAGCATGATAATCCTTGCGCCCGAGCAGGACGGCCCGCCGCCGGCAGTGTCGAATGTGAGAGCACAGCAGCTCACAAACGGGATTACTGATGAGCGTCATACGCTGGTCAGGTGGGATGAAAGCCCGTCAAAATATATTCAGACATACGAAGTGCTCTGGTCGCCGACTGAAAACGGCGCCTATACCCGCGTCAATAATGCCGACTTTTTTACCACAACATTCATGCATTGTCATCCGCAAAGTGATCCGGAGGGTTTTTATCAGGTCAAGCCTGTTGATTACTGGGACAACGCGGGTTCCGCGGTGGAAAGCAGGCGGGACAATCTGCCGATGGACACGCCCAAGTCACGCTTTTTCAGAAAAAACGCGCTGCTGTACGGGCGTACGAAACAGCCTGCGCGACTGGTAATCATGAACTCGCTTGGCCGGAAAATTGCAGGAGCTGACTATGCCGCCGGCGAACAGGTCTCGGCGGATTTCAATTCGCTCGGACTGGAATCGGGTGTATATTATGCCGTAATCACGACCGGCGAAACAAAAAATATGCTGAGGATTGTGCTTCCGTAAACTGGAATAAGCGGAACCCGGTCCGCGTGGTGGTTCCGCTTTCTTGAATTGTCATGCAGCATAATTTCCGGCTTCTTTCCAGGAGGTACTCTCATGAAAGCGACTGTCGGTATACGATCGTTCCCTTATGCGCTTAACCTTGTGATTGCATTGTTTATATTCACGGATCCGGGATTTGCTCAGAAAGCAATTTCCATAAACGTTCATTACAATACGGACATCGCCCCACTGTATCATATGTGGCGATGCTCGGGACATGCATCCGGCGGATGGACCGAGCTGGCTGAAGCCTATATGCAGCGTACCATGTACATGGGCGGCATTCCGCATAAAGGTTTCGATTACCTCCGAATCCACCAGATTATCAAATCAGCCCGGGCCAACGATCTTTCGACCTATCCTGCGGATTGCGATTTCGGCGAACTCGACGAAGTCATTGATCGTATGCTTGATGACGGTATCCGTCCGCACATGGAGCTAATGACCGGTCCCCGGGACTTTCCGGTTAATTATGGGAGTTTTGCCTCCAGTCAATCCTATCGCGATAAGTGGTACAATTTTATCAAACCACTCGCACAGCATTATGTCGACCGGTACGGTATCGACGAGGTCCGCAGGTGGCTGTTCCAGACCGACAATGAAGTCGGGTATTCGACCGGCTATGCCATGAAATGCATGGTCGAGGAGGCCGCGCTGCATTCAATCGATGATCAACTGGTGTACGGAAGCGGCGCGATGGGAACAAACGGCCTTCGGAGACTGCTTGAGTATCTTTATAATAATGCTAATATCTACACAACCGAAAAACCGTCACGAATCGATTATGTGACTGCACATGTCAAGGGACCATACTGGGAGGCGGTGGACTGGTCGAAGGAGATGACCGATATAATTGAAAATGAATTCCCCGATTATGCGGGCAAAGTCAAGGTCAACGATGATGAATCCGATCCCATATCCGGGCACCAGAACCCGATCGGCTGGCGGATCGGGCCGTCGTACGCAGCAATGGTTGCCTGCCGGATCTGGGCGTGTCAAACCGCAGCAATCGAGGACCATGGCGTCGATTATCTGTTGATGAACCAGGACAATGCGTTTCTGCATGACTGGGCGGGCCGCTCCCTGATGGCCCTGTTTACCGGTCCCGGATTTGACGACAACGAAGGGCCTTTTGAGCAGATAAAAAAATGCGCGCTTAATGTGTACGAGCTCATGTCGCTCACCGGCGATATGCATATTGCCACCGACGGTTACACGGTACCGCCAATAAGTGCTTCGCAGAATATCGCGCGGGTCGATGCCCTGGCGACCAAAGATGATGACGGCCGCGTGGCGGTGATGGTGTTTAACAATAAAGAATACTATGTCGCCTGCCCGGAAAGCCTGTGCACGGTCAGCCTTTCATTTTCCGATATACCCTACAGTCAGGCTGCGCTGGTACACTACCGTATCGATGAGCATCATTCCAATGCATATCGTGTCTGGGAAGAACTCGGCGGTCCGGTTGAGGAATTTACAAGCTGCACCGACGGCTTTGTTCTGGGACAGGACCAGGTGCGCGCGCTGTTCCCCTGGCAGGGACCCGAACAGCCCGATGCCGCGCAATTTGCCGAAATACGCAAACGCATGGAGCTGGAAACCATAGAGCCGCCAGAGGAAGTTTCCATTACCGGAGGAAGTTTTACTACCCAGTTCGAGCTTCCCATGCCCGGCGTGAGTATGGTTATCCTCGCCCCAAAGCCCGCGGGTCCTCCCCAGCCGGCATCCAGTATCAAAGTAGACAAATACGACGGTACCATGACCGGTGAAGAACATTATATGATCCGGTGGGACCCGTCACCGTCACGGTATATTAAAACCTATGAAGTTCTCTATTCTGAAACCGAAAACGGCGCCTACCGTCGGGTCAATGAGGCAGACCAGTTTACCACGACATTCTTGCATCTGCTTCCGCAGGGAACCCCGCAGGGCTTTTATATAATCGTGCCGGTGGATTACTGGGGACGGAAAGGAGAGGGGGTGACCATGGATGGGAGTGTCGCCGCTGAATCTTTCCCGATGCAGTGCAGTTTTCAATCGAACAGCGTTTATATGGAATCATCGGAAAACCGCCTCATTCTCCATAATACCAGCCCGGAAATTGCACATGTCAAAATCTTTAATGCCCTGGGAAGAAACATCTGCAACCAGGTGCTTCTTCCGGATTCAGAAGAAATAATTCATCGCGGGATAACAAAAAAATCAGAAATACTGTTTATGAAAATTTCACGGAGCGGCAGAAACAAAACTACGGCACTCTTTATTACCGAATAGTTAATCTACCTGGTAATATATGAGCGTAAAGTGTGTAGATCAACTGTACTTCCCGGCTACGTCTGTCGCTATCTGTGCCCATTCCCAGAGCCTTTGCGGCTCATTGCGTACCGTACTGATATCTTTCATAATCACTTCAACGATACAGCCGGAAAGCTTTTCCATAACCGTTTCAAGGTCCTTTTTCGCTTGTACAGGATTCCAGGCGTCTTCTGCAAAAACAGCGGGATTCGGCTTGCAGGAAATCACATAATCGGCGCCGATCCGCTCTGCCGCCTTTTCTGCATCCGCCCATGGACTGATCGATATTTTCCGAAGGTTGGGAATGGTTTTGAGGATATGAATTTTATCGTGCAGCGGCTCACAGCAGCCGTAATAGGTCAGTCCGAACCGCTCCAGCCAGCGGCGCTCGTATTGAAGCGCAAATTCTTCGTGCATTTCCGGAGAAACGCTGACAAATATCTGCGCAGCACTGCACCCCCACTGATCGGCGGTCGCAACATGATCCTGATCAAATTCCTTTCCTGGAATTTCATCACAATAGGCCAATCCTCCGGAGCCCACGCGGTAGTTGCCGTCAATGGATGAAAGCACATCAAGTTCTTCCCATTGCCGCAAGCGTTCACAATGAGCGGTCACCAGCCGGTCCATTGCCGCATGCACAAGATCCGGGCACATCAGAAGATCGGTCAGTGCCTCCTGTACCCCCCACCAGGTAACCAGTTCATCCCAGGGAGCAAACCAGAAATGATGAATTCCGACCTGCTCAATCGCACATATATCGCCGAAACACTCGACAAGAGCCTGATAATTCCGGTCGCTTGCTTCCCTGTCAAGTGAAATCCTCGGGAATTTTATATTTTCGATATCGGACTCATCCTTGATCTGCGGATGAAATTCATGTGAGGTAATGCCCTCGATTGTTGCCGACGGGGCAATTGCCGTATCTCCCTGAATGCCGAAACCGGTGTCAGAAATAACCAGAGGAGAATAGAATTTTGGTTCCACCACCATATCGGCGGGCATATGTTCCCAGGTGTAGAGTGTACGGCGCATTTTTTTTTCGACAGTGCGGCAGAATTCATCTTCACACTGAAGAGCAAGCTCGTTGTTAACATCCATTTCATGCCAGGGAATTTCATTGATCCACACCATCGGCCGCCCTTTCTTCAGGCCGTTGAGCCGGGACCAGTGCGCAGCACGTTCTTTCTGAACCGGCAATGATGCAATCGCTGCCTGCTTTTCGGCAAGCGTGCGAAGGATCGTTCTGTCTTTTGAGGTGATTTTCATTATCATTAAAATAGTACAGAAACAGCAATCAATCCATACTTAATAATTGATTTTATTAAATGACAACAGGCTGAAAGATGACGACATGGGGTTCAGCCCGGAGATTTTAATGATGCGCGTGCAATAATGACGCCATCGATTCTGATTGTCTCTTGTCGGTGCACGGCTTTCATCGAGGTTGCATTCATCAGGAATTGAAGCATGGTGCCGGTAATCCTGGAGATATTGAAATCATACGAACAAATACGGTTCCGAAGAGCATAAATGGAATTATCAAAAGAGATCAAAGAAAGATCATCAGGCATAGAAACAGAATTGCTTTGCAGAAAATCATCGATAATAACTACGGTATTGTCATTTGCGGCAACCCAGGCTGTAATTGAAGTATCCTTATGTGCCCGTTTCAGCAGCGGCGAAAGCTGGAATGCGATTTCCGCGTTGATTTTGTAATCATAATTCAGAAAGTGCATACCTTTTTCCAGATGGGTGCTCTGGAGATGAGGGTTTTTTGCTTTCCATTTTTTATACAGGCCGCTCATACCGTCAATTGTATACCGCCGGTTGGCTTCATGCAAAAAGGAATATGGCGATTCATAGTGATCGAGAACACAGGTAATAACATTTTCGGCTAAACCGGCTTCCCGGTACGCTTGTCTCAGGCCTTCCAGCCGGGCCTGAGACCAGGCCGCACCGTGAAAGGGCGAGATATAGGCAATTTTTTTATGGCCGCGACTCAGCAGATAGCGTCCTACCTGCCGTGATGGTGCTGCGGTTGTTGCCACTTTGAAAAATTTGAATAATTGTGATTTCCGGAGAAATGCCGGAAAAAATAATGTTTCATCGAAGGTATAGACTGCCACCGGCCGTTTGAAATGCCAGAGCATCCGCAGCATGTCATTGAATACTGTTGTGCAGGTGCTTTTGGGAAAATCTATTTGCCGTGCTCTGGCTTCATTTTTCTCAAGAAAGACGGCAACGTAAATAAACCCGAGTATTGTACCGGGGTGTTTGATCCTGCACTCTTTTCCGGTTTCGACATTGGTAAGAATCAAGCGGTTGTCCCGCATGGTGTGTGCATACATTTCGAGGGTTATTCCGCTTGACGCACAGAAATGTTCCAGCGTGCGGAGGAATTCATCGGCATTAAGCCCGGCTGCGATTCCCTCAGGACGCCGGTCGCCGATAACAACCAGCCGTGAACAGGAGCGGGTTTGTTTGACGCCGAATGTAATAAATGACCTGGCGTGCAGGACAAGCAGTTTTTCGGCAATGCATTGGTCAAGGGCTTTTTTAAGAGTAGGATATGAAATGCCATAGCGGCTTTGGAGTTCTTTCCGTGACGGCAACGGTTCGTTGTAACCGAAAACACCGTTGAGTATATCCCGTTTCAGCTCGACCAGGGTTTTCTGCCAGGTAAGGTGCCGTGCATCCGGTGAGCTAAATAGTAAACCGTCTTCCGGAATCTGCGGCAGCGGAATTTGGGGATCGATCGTAACGCCCCGTGCCGGTCTCGATAAAAGACATCCGTTCCTGCCGTAATAATTTACCGCTTTACGCATTGTCTCATAGGAAACATCGATGTGCCGGGCCATTGTCCTTATTGCAGGCAGCCGTAAACGGTGTTTACGACGGTTCTGTAGTATTGTTTCCCGAAGAAAGACTAATGCTTTTGTAAGCGCTGTCATGCTCTCGGTGGATGGTCGTGAATCAGCAGCAGCGAACTCAATGAAACGATGATCCACGGCCGGGCTGTCGCCAATCCTGAGTATACGTATCGAAGATAATATAAATCATTGGTGATTTTACTGCCGTCTTAACTATTTTTGATACGAGACATCGATTCCGCCTGATATTCAACAGAACTTTTTATTTAATGATGGTGTATTATTTCATCAGACCTCCGGATGCTGCAATCCGGCCGCTCAAAGAAAATTTGTCCGGCTCAGAGCCTGACCCTCCGTTCGAATTGCAATGCATTATTTCTATAGCGGCAATTGCATCAATCTGCATATTTTTATTGCTATCAGTCTCCTGCACCAACAGCAATCTCGACCACGCTCACCGACTTCTTGAAGCTGGTGATTTCCTCTCTGCACGCACAATATATTCTTCGATACTCGACCGCAACCCTGAGAACTTCGAGGCCCATTACGGGATGGGCATGAGCTTGTGTGCCGAGGCGATGTATAAAATGGAGCTTGGCCTGGGGTGTGCACATGACTGGTATCCTGCAATATACCATATGAATGTAGCATCAAATCTTCAACCGAATACTTCCGAAGTCCGCCGCACGCTGGCAATCCTTCATTTTAACCTCGGCACGTGCCATAACAGGGAAGAAAATATTGATGCTGCAATCAGGCGACTGAAAAACGCAATTGTCTACGATTCGACACTTGTCAAGGCGCACAACCTTCTCGGCGCGCTCTATCAAACCGGTGGAAATCTGGATAAGGCGCGGCAAAGCTATCGCCGCGTGCTGGAATTGCAGCCCGAATATGCAATGGCGCATTTCAACCTCGGTGCGGTAGCCTGGGCTGCGGGCGAATATTCATCAGCGGCATCGCATTTTTCACAAGCAGTTGAATTGTCACCGGGCAACGCGTATTTCGAGCAATGGCTCCGCAAAGCAAAACATCGGTCAGGATAAACTGCATGGCATTTGCACTGAAAGATTACGAAATCATCGATGAGATCGGCAGGGGAGGGTTCGGGTCTGTTCTCAGGGCCAGGCAGAAATCACTCGGACGGATTGTCGCGATTAAATGCCTGATCCCCCAGCGCTCGCAGAACAAACATGATATTATCAGGTTCCGCCGTGAAGCAGAGGCCATGGCAGCATTGACCAACGAAAATATCATTTCGGTGTATGATTATGCCTATTTCGGCGGCAATTATTATATCGTGATGGAATATATCGAGGGCATTTCGTTTGATACAGCGCTCCAACGGGGGATACCCGTTATGGAGTCCCTGATTGCCATGGAGCGGGTTGCCGCCGCGCTGAAAAGCGCGCACGCGGAGAATGTTGTTCACCGTGATGTCAAACCCGCCAATATTCTTCTTGGAAAAAAAGGACGAATCAAGCTGGCCGATTTCGGGCTGGCAACCTTTCAGCAGGAATTGACTCAACAGTCATCGATGGTCGCGGTTATCGGCACGCTTTCATATATGGCGCCGGAATCGATGGTCAATCCGGCCGATGTTGACAGGCGCGTCGATATTTATTCGCTGGGATGCATGCTCTACGAAATCCTCACCGGCAAAGTGCCGTTTCCCGGCAATTCCCTGGGAGAAGTTTCCTATAAGGTGCTCAACGAACCGGTGCCGGAAATTGCTGCGGACTCCTGTCCCGAAGCGCTCCGGAAAACAACCATAGAGTGCCTGCACAAAGACAGAGAGGATCGTCCGGATATGCAAAAAGTGCATTCAGTGCTCGCCGAACATGTCAGCGGCCGTCAGGCATATGCCCGCGAAGATATCGCATCGTTTGTTGCCGGAAAGGAGATCGCGCGGAGGCAGCCTCCTGGCCCGGAGATTCCCGGCGTTTCATCCGGGGGGCATTCAAGAAAAGTTGTCGTTCTCCGGGCATTGACAGCGCTGTTCGGAATAGCAAGTATCGCATTAATTGTCTCGGCTTTCCTCCAGCGGAACGACCGGAAAACATCGCTTCCGACAATAGGGATGCTGTCGGATTCACTCGAAACAGAACAACCGTATCAGCGGGGAAAAGGAAGCGATTCCGGGCCCGGACCCTTGATAAGCTCAACTCCGGGCAGTAATGTCGGTACGCTTATGATCAAGGGAATAAAAAGGACCGATACCCTTGTGATCAACGGCAAGCGGGCGCGGTCGTTTTCCAGCGAGGGGCTTATCGGTGTTCCTCTGGCGCCGGGACCGAACAAGATCGAAATCCGTGCTGCGGACGGCAGTGTTTTACGAAGGCAGGTTGAGGTCATGCCATTGCAGATTATCTCCTGGGATATAAAAGCTGAAAGGAGTGCTCATGACAGAAAATAGCGCGAGTCAGGAATTGCTTGAGGCCGCGCTTCGATTGACTGCTGCAATGGCCGAGGAGCAGAATGTGGTCGTTCTGCTGCGCAAAGGACTGGCCCTTTGCAGAAAAGTCCTTGATTGCGACAGGGCATTCCTTATCGGCGATTCCGCCAACGGCAATCCGGAAATTATGCACAAAGACAGCCGGGAGGAGCGTGAGACACCGTTCAGTACCACCGCGATCCGTCTTGTACAAGAAAAAAATGAGCCGCTTCTCATTTCAGACACTGTCAGTGATGAGACCCTGCGCGTGCAGGAATCGATCAGCCGTCATGAAATACGGACGGTCCTGTGCAGCAGGCTTGAAGCACTTCACAATGCATATCCCGGCAAAGAGTTTTTCCTGTATCTCGACAGCAGAACAGACCGTCACCCTTTCTCGCAGAAGGACCTTGACATTTTCCGGTTACTTTCGACACTCATGGCCAACCTGGTGAAAAACTCGGACCTTCTTGCGCAGCACGAAGCCACTATTGAAGAGCTGAAAACGCGGGTTGAAGAAAAGCGGTTTGAGGACCTGGTGTTTTCAAGTCCGAAATTCGAGAAGTGCATAACTCTTGTCAAGCAGGCCGCGCCGACCGATGTTCCGCTGCTGCTGATCGGGGAGACCGGTACCGGCAAGGAAAACCTCGCGCGGAGCGCACACAAGCTGAGTAAGCGAAACGGGAAGCCGTTTCTTGCTGTCAACTGCGGCGCGATCCCTCCCAATCTTATCGAAAGCCAGCTTTTCGGTCACGAAAAAGGCGCGTTTACCGGCGCGGTTGCAGCTAAAAAAGGTCATTTCGAGGAGGCTGACGGCGGCACGCTGTTCCTCGATGAAGTTGGTGAGCTGCCGCAGCAGGTGCAGCCGCAGTTCCTCCG
>WJKA01000021.1 GCA_014729375.1 Chitinivibrionales bacterium | reverse complement strand
GGGTTACTGATGCCAATGCCGATATTAAAGATGAAAACCGGCCCTCGCTCGCGTTTCTCGGGATGCTGGGCGGCAATTATCCGCTCAGTGAATTTGCTTCGGTTTTTGCCGAACTTGGTTTTGAAGCTATGAATGTTACAACGGTTGGGACTGAAGTAACCAGTTTAAATTTCGGTACGAATGATCCGGAGCTGGTTGACGGTACGATAACTAAATTTGAAAAGGATCTTAAAGACACACACCCGTACATCCAAACTCCTGCATCAAATTTCACTGTCAAAACCGGTATCCGTCTGTTCATTTTTTAAAAGGATGTTGCTCCGGCAAACCCGAAAATGTATCATAGTAGTATTATCCGCTTAAGTAGTTCGACATTTGCGAAAAAGGAGCTTAAGCATGAGTGTTGATACTGTTTTTGAACATGTATTTGTTGCTGATAAGTCAACCGGTGACGTTTTTGAAGAAATATCTCACATTTGTTTACAGATAGACTCTTCACTGGATATCCCGAGGCTCAGAGACATTTACGATGATATTGTCAGGTTGTTTAAAGGAGAGGTTGCTGGATATCGTGAGTGTAATACCAGGTACCATGATTTATCGCATACCATTTCGGTGTTTCTTGCAACAGCGCGGCTTATACACGGCGCAATCGTAACGGAAAAGCTGAAAAGTACGGCAAATGTTGTAAACTGCCTTGTCGCTGCGCTGTTTCATGATGTGGGTTTTATTCAGGATGAAACGGATACGGAAAAGAGCGGTGCGACCCATTCGCCGGATCACGAGCAGCGAAGTATCGATTTTATGCAGCATCATTTGCAGGAAAAAGATTTCTCATCGCAGGATATTGATACAATCGGGCATATTATAAGCCGGACAATCCTTGATTTGCCGGAGGAGCAGATTCCCCCGCTGCCCGAAGACATTGATTTGTTAAGCAGAATACTTGGTACGGCAGATCTTATCGCGCAGATGGCCGACCGGTTTTACCTCGAAAAGCTGTTGTATCTGTACCGGGAATTCGAAGAGGCGGGGGTGCGTGGGTTCGTGTCCGAACTTGACCTTTTGAAAAAGACTGAATCGTTTTACAAAGAACAATCGAAAAAGCGGCTTCAGAAAGAGCTGGGGAACCTCGTTCCACTGATGCGTGATCATTTCAGAGAGCGTTTTGGTATCGATCGCAATCTGTACCAGGAATACATCGATAAAAACATCGACTACCTCAAAACAATTCTCGAATCGCATGAGAGTGACTACCGCCGGATGCTCCGCCGCGGCGGCGTTGTCGCCTCGCTCGAAGATGAGCTGATTTAAGGCCGAAGAAACCATTCCATTTTACTTGCGCATAAATTAAATTCTTTCATTGCTCTAATAAAATCCATGGATGAATTGTGTGAATTAGAAGACTACAGCATATCTTCAGTTTCTTCCGTTGATGGTACTCTGAAAATCGATGCAGTGTTTTCGAAGGAAAATGAGGCTGTTTCGCAAGGAGAAAATCAGATACTGAAAATAGGTGGCTTATTTCGCGGATATTTTGAGTCGCTGGACAAAAACAGAATTCTTCCTTTCAGCACCCAAGTGGCCGAAGAATGCAATGAAACAATCGAAATAATTAACAAAAACAGCTCAACTATTGCTGTTGATATTAAATCCTCTGATATTTCTAATGCGTTGCTGAAAACGGAGACAGAAAAATCCCAAAGCGATTCATCCGTAGTAATTACACGAAACACGGCGGTGTATGCTGTAAACCTTGATGCCGCAGCATTCCGCAGCATCTATTCAGATGTTGAGCATACCAATAATATAAGGCACTCGATGGTGATATTTAAATAAGGGAGCAGAAATTCCTGTATCGATATAGTACCTGTTTATTTGTAAAATTTTGCTGCTCCGATTTTTTTGTTTTCACTTCTCAGAACGCAGAGGTATATTCCATGAATAGTGTGCTGTTCTTTGCCAACATCCCAGAAAATCACCCCTTTTTTCCGAGATAGATTTTCAAAAGAACAAACACATTTTCCCGCTGCATTAAAAATGGTCAATTCTAGCTTTGATGAATTTTGGTGGTTGACTGAATAAATGAACATAATTGTTCCGTTTTTATTTTTCGCGGATAACACAGAAGAACCTGATGAAACCGGTGGAAAAGCGCGTCCCACCGGTGTACAAACATCATAAGCAGTATCGATAAAGGCGCCCATGAAATTCCAGGTTGCCTGAAGCGTGCACGGCGGCTGCTTGACAACAGTTGCCGGTATTGTGAATGGTGTACCTTCATATTCGCCCGACAATGTTATGGTGACCGAATCACAGGTGCCGGAAACCGTCCGAGTAATACCCATTCCCGTGGTGTCAAATGTCGTCATGTCGGGAACAAATTGATAAATATCAGAACCGGTGTCCGAAAGACAAACATCCATTATGGACTGGCAAAACGACAACGATACAATACTCATTAGTATGATTGCAGCAGGTGCAAACCGGTGTAACATGGTCCCTCCTTAAAAAAAAAGTTGGTGCATGGCGGATCCAAGCGCATGCTGGTAACACATTTACTCATAATATAATAAAATCTACAGAATATTTCAGTTTTGTCTACAATGTATTCCTGATTTTTTCTGCTCTGCCCACCAGCAGGTGATATGTTACGGGAACGCCATTTTCTCCGCGGTATCGCTTGTCGTATGTACGGCAGAAATCAAAGAGTTCATGTCCTCTGAGCCGATTGCCCCCAACCGCGGTGCTCCCGGTGCCTGCCAGGCTTTTCAGGGCTGCAAGCGGAGAATTGAAATACTGCGTATGCTGCAGCGTTTCCTGTACTGAAATCCGGAATCCTGCAGTATTGAACAGGCACTTGCATTCGTCGAGCGAAAAGAAATGTACCGGATTTTTCATGGCATATTCCTGCTGAGTTTCATTTAATTCATTAAATGAACCTTTCAGAAAAATCGCATAAAGCACAGTGCCGCCCAGACAGAGAATCCCATTGATATGCTGTAATGCAATGCCGGGAGATGAAAGCCATTGCAATACCGAGGCAAGAACTGCCATTTCAAATACCTGCTTTTTGAAAGGAAGCATTTCGATATCTGCACAGACACAGGGATTTGAAAAAGCACTGCCGGTGTTGATTCTCTTCAAACACTGTCCGGCAATATCAAGGCAAACCATTTTGTGGGATACTGCTCCGGAGATTTCTTCATATAATCCCGTACCACATCCCAGATCAATTGCAAATGCAGTATTACCATGCAATTCCTGTGCATATTGCGCACATTTTTGCAGCGCCAGCCGCTGGATTTGAGCATAACTGCCATACGATCCGGCCTTCTTCGAAAAAGAACCGGCAATCAGCTTTTTATCAGGGACCATGTGGTGCATATACCAATAAAATACTTCCCCGCGCAATACCCGGCGCAGACTTGCCGCAACGAGAATATATCGGATTATTGTTGCCTTGCCTCATTTCCATTAGGAATAAAAAGTATTATACAAACCAGTTAATAAGTTAAATTCCTTCTAATGGTAGCCGGCTGTTGCATACTATATATTTTCTAGTGTACTGTATCTCAAATACGTGTGTGATTGCAGGGAGTTATTTTCGTTCCTGTTGAGGCGCGAAGATGGCGAATACCGGGTGTATTCAACTGATCCTGCTCCGCCATAGCGTGGCTACGCGACGGCGAGTGAGCAACGAAGACAGGGGTGAAAAGAGCCCGTGGTAGCATATTCGTATT
>WJKA01000211.1 GCA_014729375.1 Chitinivibrionales bacterium | reverse complement strand
GAATACAGCATCAGAGGGTGATATAAAAGCGATCTCTCGGGCTGAAACCGACCTGGATCCCGGGTTCTTTCTCAAGGCCGACGTGGGGGACGGCCGGAAGCCAGTATTCGGGCTGCCCATTTACACAAAGGGAAAGGTGTTTGCCCGGTCGATAGAAAAAACAGATCTTGTCGGCGGGCTTGCGTTTGCTCTCCTGCGCCACGGCATGCCGAGTAAAGACTCGCTGTTTGCCTGTTTTGCGGATTCAATAGTCAACGGTGCAAATGTTCTTTTAGGTGAAGGCGCCAATGGGAAAACGCGATTTGCCAGTTTGCCCGGAAGACTCGAGCATTCGTTCCAGGTAAAGGCAGGGATTAAAGGAAAGAACCGGGCGCATATCATTCCCGGCATAGTGTATGGATATAAAAGTTATTCAAAATCATACTGGGACCAAAGCCTGCTGACCGATGTCCGGAACCGCAAAAACATGCTGCATATCATGGCCCATACGGATTCGGTCTTTTTGGTTGTTTACAAAGGGGGCATTGTTTTCGAGTGGGAGAATGAAGACTGGTTGTTTGACAGGGAAATTGAGTCTGCCGATGAAGCGATTACCAATACCAACGACTATGACGGGTACCGGGCTGCAATGAGTCATGCGGTTTCAAAATATTTTACAAACGGCATGGGATTTGAATATTCATTTAAAATCAGCCGGTATTCCAAGACCTATAGTGACAGCCAGTATGTGGATAACACCCTGTATCCCAGTGATGATGATTTCGATCAGATAAACCAGGTACACTCGGGCCATATTATTCTTTTGTCGCACGAGAAGTGTTCGCTTGATGTTTTCGGCGGGGGGGCGTCGAACCTGTCACACTGGCTGAGGGCAAGGCGTTCAGGTGCCAATGTCAAAGACAGGTCCTATCGCGCCGGGATACATATCGGCATCTATCCGTCGCCGCGTTTTTCTTTTGATGAAACGATGTATGCAGTGACCGAGAACAGCGAATACGAACATCCGGAAGTCCATCGAACGCCGTTTGATCCTCCGTCATACCAGCGAAAATTTCCGTCGCAATTCAAATTCAGGTGGAACATATCGGACTGGAGCGCTCTGGATATACACTGGGACCTTGTATTTGATGACAATGGCTACTGGGACGGTGCGGAATATTATGATACCCTTGGGCCGGGGTTTCAAGAAAAATACAGGCGGCAGAATAAAACGCTCGAGCAGAATATTGATATGATGCTTTCGCTGTCATTATTCGAACAGCTTTCGATGAGCCTTGGTGCGGAATTTGAAGATGTTTATTTTCAGGAATGGGAACCGGTTTCAAATAAATGGCTGGTTAATCCCCTCGGTAAAGGATATCTATTTGCCCCGTATTTCAATGCGCTGCTCCTGGGAAAAAAACATCGGTTCAGGCTGCAAAGTGCAAATAAAATTCATTTTGATATTAATCGAGAAAAAGACCCAAAAAACGGTTCTGCAAACTATTCATTTGACTATTTTCTGGAAATGGGACTGCAGTTTCAATTGATGCTCTGAGCAGGATATGAAACATAAAAAAACACAGAAATGCTTCACGAGTACGGCCGCGTATATCGGCCTGCTGGTATGTTCCTGCGGTATTTTTGCACCGCGTCAGGATGAAAAGCCGCTTGATATTCTCAAAAGAGATCCTTTGAATTTTACCGCCGTTCTCGATGGGACCGGCGAGCAGTTCAACAAGGACAATTTTGAAGACATGCTTCATGATAATTTTACCTATAGAAGTGTCGTGGGTGAGACGTTCAGCAAGACCCAGATGGTTGTGCATATAGAGAAAATTATTGAAAAATACGGTACTGCGGTCGGCGTGCAGTGGAGTGATGATCCCGACTATCAGGTGCGCCCGGTTTTTAATGAAAATGAGATAGTCAATGTGTATCGCGAGTATTCATTTTCAATCAGTGATACCGCCACCGACTCGTCACTGTCGTTTTCCGGCAGCGCGCAGTTTAAATTTGCTTTTTTCCAGCAGATCAATTCATGGACAATTCTTGAATGGTATGACATTCCCTCCCGCGATGTCAGTTTTTTCAATCCCAACAGCTCATATTGATCCCTATTTGAAAAAATGTCCCGATACATCTACTATTTTATAGGTAGTGAAGAATTATACGGGTATGCACAGCAAAAAAAGGTTGTCGACGGGATGTGGCATTGCAGGAGCAATTTTCCTGGTGCTGCTATCCTGCAACAACCCGTTTTTTCCACCTCTTGGTACCTCCAGAGAGAGTGGTGTGCGCAGAAATACTCCTGAAGGTCTGCTTGATCAACTGGAAAATTCCTACGCTACCCGCCGGATAGCCCTGTTTGAAGATCTTTTTTCAGAATCACTGGGGTTCAACTATTATGTGCCGCATTCGGTCATTTCTTCACTACAAAAACTGGTTGCTCAGGCCACGTATGCGCTTATTGAAGACGAATTTGCATTTATCGACAGCGGCGATGCGTATGAATTTATTACCTATTCCGATGAGGTCTCGATCCACCGTAATTTATTCCGCAGCGCAGAGGAAATAATTTTCAGCCCGGGGTTGACGATCGATTCCATTTCATACACTCTTCAGGTCCGGGACTATGATACCGTGTATGCACAGGATTCTCTGGGAAAAGTTGATTCTTCAATATACGAATTAACCGAAATTTACGACACACTTCAGGCCGAAATTCGCACACTTGGCGGTGCACAAATCAGTGTCCGGGCCGAAGAATTGCGCGGAATAGTGGAATTTGACATCGGTGAACAGGTATTTATCCTCCAGCGGGATCCGGGCGACAGCCTGCTGTGGGTTCTTGTCAAGTGGTTCGAGCTGCCCGAGTATTAGGTCCCGGAGGTATGCTCACGACAAAAATGTATAAAAGCTGCGCGTTGTGTTTTTGAACTGCGAAATAAAATTGATAATAATATCCATGATTTTCTTTGAATTTCCCGGCAGAACATTTTTTACGCTTTCCAGCAGAACATAGTCTTCCTGCTCAAATGTTCCCAGTACCAGGGAGCATATGAAATACACGACTATTCCCGCCACAATAGCAAGCAGAAAACCGGGGATTGCTGCATTTTGCAGAATGATCAGCTCCATGACAACCCCCATGATTATTGTTGAGAACAGGATTTTGAAAAGAGAGACAAAGGGGTAATTCAGTTTCATAACAGAGCAGGTATATATGAGGCCGCCGATTGTGCCGAGGACCGTGGTTATTGAATAGGCGATTGCCGCGCCGAGTTCACCGTGCGACCTGATAAGAAAAATGTCGAGCACAATATTGACAATGGCAAGGACCGAACCATATTTATAGATAAATGCCTGTTTTTCGTATCCATACAGTATTGCCGAGCCTGGTTTGCCCAGACTGGAAATGATACAGCTTGCAAGTATGAGCTGCAGCGGTCGCTGCGCGCCGATAAAATTGTGTCCGTAAAGGTAATGTATTATCTGGTAGGCCAGGATAATGGCACAGACACCCATGGGGAACGAAAGGAATGCCAGATATCGCGTGGTCACATAAAACAGGCGCTTCATTTTTACCCGGTCGCCCGAGCCGAAATACGAGGACATTGCCGGGAAAAGCACGCGCCAGAAAGTCGCAGGAAGCACGGACATGAAACGGTGCGCCAGATTGAAACCAAGATTGTAAAAACCGATTTCCGCGGCCGTGCAAAACCGTCCGAGAAAAAAATTCTCACTTTTGTCCCATACAATTTTATCGCAAAGGATAATCGCCAGTACACTGGTGTTGTATTTGCCGATTCGGGATCGAAGCTGTTTGTCTACACGCCGTTTCCAGCCTCCCCGTGCACAGATACCTTCTTTGCGAAGCACAAAAAAGTAAAAACCAGTATTGATAAAGGAAAAAACCAGCATCACTATCAGAAGACCTTCGATGCCATACCCGATCCAGAGAACAAAAACTTTGGCGGCGAGAGAGAATGGAGAAATTATCAGATTGGCATAAGTGAAATATTCAAATTTCTGGATGCCTTCAATCGTAGCGGAAAAAATTGCCGTTACGACCCCGGGAAGAAGGCCGAGAAATGCAATGAAAAAGTAAATCGATTCGTTGGGTGAGAAAAAATAATCGGCAATAGCCGTCCTGAAAAAAAGGAGCAGGGCCGTCGTAACAACAGTAATGCCGATCTCGATCTTAAGCGTAAAGACAACAATCGGGCAGATATTATCGATCGAGCTTTTACCGTGATATTCGGCAATAAACTTTGTCAATGCATGCATCAACCCCATACCGATCAGCCAGGAAACTGTCCCGCTGAACCAGAGGACCAGCGTGAAAATGCCGTAATTTGACGGTCCCAATTGACGGGCCACCCAGATTGAAACAGCCCAGGTAAGGATCAGCATAAAAAATGTGTTGAACAGCGTGTGGACCGTGTTCTTTATAAGACGGGATCCGTGTTTATTGTTTGTGCTGGTCATCCCGACACACCTGTTATTGTCTGGTGATATACCTGTTCTGCTTTATCGCAAATCCGGTCGATATTGCACAGTGTGGAAATGCGCTTCCGCGCCTCGCTTCCGAAAGTTTCCCGGAGTGAGAGGTCTCGTATGCATGTTTCAAGCTTGTTGCATAATTCCTGCTCATCACCGGGAGAAAAAAGCATGCCGTTTGTGCCGTCCTGAATAATCTCTTCAAAACCACCGCATCTGGATGCAACAACGCACAGCCCCGACGACATGGCTTCAAGGCAGGTATACGGGAAATTTTCCCACAGTGACGGGAAAACCGCGATTGAGGACGCACACAGATGCTCTCGCACACCATCGGCATCGGTCCCCTTGATCCAGACAACACGATCGGCGACCCCTTTATTATTTATCAGGTTTTCGATAAGTACGCCGTACTCAATCCCGTCGGGAAGAATTCCGTATTGGCGACCGACAAGCCTGAGCGGGGGCGGATCAGTGATTTCGCACAGCTTTGCATAGGCATTGACAAGAACATGCACACCCTTGCGATGTTCGATCCTGCCGGTGTAAATAATCCCGTGTCCGTTTGTTTTGTTAAAAGAATGCGCTGCAACCGGATTCGGGTACACCTGAATCTGCTTAAGAGACCATTCTTTTTCCAATTTATTCGCCAGGCATTGGGTGGGTGAGCTGATTGCATTCGCTTTTTGCGCAGAGAATTTTTCAATAAATGCAGACACAAAGGCATCGATCGGTTTGGATTTTATCCGGTCGAGTTGTCGCGCCATTTCCCAGGGGGTGTGAAGCCTGACAATGGTACCGGGGACTCTGTTTTTAACAAAATAAAAGCCTTCACCATTACATTCCGGGAATTCGATACTATCAAACGTATGTCCGCTCCGGATAAGGCGGCAGTATGTCTTATAGGTTTCGGCAGCCCAGGCCAGTCGTATGAGACTGTCGGGAATCAACCGGTAGCAGAGCATGCGGAAGTGGTACAGAAATTTACCCTTGGGCAATGGATAGGTTCCGGGAGATATACGGTGTATTTCAACACCGTTTTCACGGGCAGTGTACGGGGCACCCGATGCCGATCTGCAGAGCACGTGAACCGAATGGCCCCGTCCGGCAAGGGATTCGGCCATACATTTTGTATAGGTGCCGATCCCGCCAAAGCCTGTTTCCGGCGGATATTCATTAGACACAAAGAGAATATTCATTTGCATTAATTATGCACTATTTCTTTATAAAAATCAATAGTTTGCGAGGCAATTTTTCCCGGCGAGTAAATTTCCCGGCAATCGTGCCATGCAGAATCGCCCATTGACATGGCACATGCGGGATTATCGAGATACTCTCTGAAACAGCGTATGCACGAGGAAAGGTCATTCAACGAAAAGAGAAGACCGTTTTTTTTATGGCTGATAATTTCGTTTGTTCCGCCGGAATCTGCGGCGATAATCGGGAGGCCGCCGGCCATGGCTTCGAGAAGTGAATTGGGGGAATTGTCAAACAGTGAAGGAAATAAGAATATATCGGAATTGTGATATAATACTGGAAGCCGGCTGTGTTTGAACGGTCCGAGAAACCAGAGCCGGTTTCGTTGTTCCGGCATGATCGCCCGCTCGATACTGTCCTGGTAATCCATACCGTACCGGTCTTTTGTTTCCCCGGCAAATGTCATATGAATCCGATCATCGAGACCGAGAATCTGTCTGATAAGCTTGATAATTATTTCAGCGCCTTTGCGTTGCTCAAGCCGTCCGACAAAAAGCACATTAATCTGTTTCTTTTTAAACCGTTCGGGATTTTTGATTGTATCAAATAAAGACGTATCGACCGGATTGCGGATAACGGCGATATCTGAGAGGGGAATATCAAAATAGCCGGCGGCTTTCTCTTTGAGCGCGTTGCTGCTTGTGCGGTAGGCATCAGCGTTGCGTGCGGCTTTTTTTTCATAGCGGTGCCATTTGTGCGGATTTGTATCATTGCTGCTTTTATTCAGCTCATCAATTAAAATCCGTGGTGTGCGGAAATTGACTGTAACTTTGAACGGACGGGACTTTCTGCATTCATGGGCAAGCCCGTTGTATTCGGGTATATCAACGATGTCGAGCCGGTGTTGCTCATGCAGCCGGTGGAGCGTGGCTGCAAGTCCCCGGGCATATGCCTGTTCCCAGACGATGTCTCCGCAACGGAATTTGTCAATGAACCATGACATGCGGGAATCAGGCTGCGGCCTGAATTCGATAAAGCCTGTTGCATCGCTGAGACGGTCCGGAACCGTGCCGTTCCTGGCAAGAACAAACACCCTGTGCCCCAGAGCGTTCAATGCATTTGCGCAGGTGTACGTATATGTTGCGGTGCCCCCGTGGTCAATTCCTGAAATAGTCGGATATTCGGGGTTTACAAGGGCAATATTCATGGCATTCCGTATGTTCAGGGCCGGAGACGGGCTTTAATCTGTCTCCATGAAGGTATTATATTAGTTTATACTTACGTACGATATATTTGCAACACCGGTTGAGAAACAAAGAAAGGTCCACAGGCATGGCACACAGAGTATTAAACAGCGATATTCTTGATAACAAAGATTTCTGGAAAAGCAAGACGGTCCTTTTGCCCGAATATGACCGCCGGGCCGCAGGAATCACGTCGCTTTGTTTCTCTGCGGGGCGGATGGCCTACGGGCATACCGCCGATATCCTTCAGGACCTGCTCAACAGTGAAAATTCGAACGGGATTATGGCCGGAATCGAGACCTATGCGCAGCGATATGTGAATGAACTTGCCGCGTGCGACTACCTGGTCACCCAGCTTATTTACGAAAATGAAAAAGACAGGGTCGTGCCGAAAATACAGGGTGCGATCAAGACGGTACTTTTTGTCGACAGTGACACCAAAAACCTGACGTGGGACCGTATGATGGATTTTGCCCGGGACCCCGGGGTGCAGTTTGCGACGATCAATGCTCCTGAAGGCGCGTACGGGGTGGCGTACAGCGAAGGTGACGAGTATGCCGAGCCGGTGTCGAAAGCTGTCAAGGATGACCTTGTGCGCGGGACGGTAATGTCGGATGCAGGCAAATGGACTGCGTTTGCGCTCGAACGGTTCAAAGCAAGGCTGCCGTTTTCACTGGTGAGCTGCACGAATTTTTCCGCAAACGGGTATCATACCCAGGCAACGCTTAAAATGATGGCGAAATCGTGGGAGGAAAAAGGGTTTGCGGGGCCGGGATTTATTGCCTACCTGAGTGATCCCGGCACATTTGCCTTCCCCAACACCATGATCGACCGGATCGCCGTCCCCTCGGGCGAGCAGGCCGGTCAGGTCCTCGATTCGCTGGAAATTACGTCTCCGGTCGTGGTGACTGAAAACGCGCGGTACTGGGCCATTGAAGACCTCTTTCCTGCCGGGCGGCCCGATTTTGAAACAGCCGACGGGGTCTTTGTGGAAAAGGATTACCATGATGTTAAAAAATACGAAGACATGAAGCTTCGCATCCTGAATATGAGTCATTCGCTGATTGCAGGACTCGGCGTATTGCTGGGGTATCAGGGGCCTTTCGGCATTTACCGGGCAATGCAGGACAAAGATATCCGTAAGCTGATCGATACGATTATCTCAATCGTGCTGGAAACGGTCGATGCTCCCCGGAGCATGGCTCCCGCCGACTTTGCAAAGGACACCATCGAGCGGCTCAACAACCCCAATATCCCCGATGATCCCATGCGGATCGCGCTTAATGCCTCGACCAAAATGAAACCCCGGTTTTTAGATACCTTCTTTGAAGGCGAAAAAAAGGGTATCTCCCAAGAAAAACTCGATTGTGTTCTGCTTGCCGTTGCAGGCTATGTCAGATATGCCCTCGGTGTCGATGATCACGGTAAGGAGTATCAACTCGAAAATGATCCAATCAAAGACCTTATTGCTTCGTGCGGCACACAGGCACAACTCGGTGAACCATCGTCGGTAAGCGCACTCAAAGACCTGATCGCCCATAAAAGCATGGGCAAAGACCTCTACACCCACGGTGAAACCGGAAACAAAATTGAACAGATGGTGAAAGATATGCTCGAAGAACCGGGAAGCGTGCGGAAAAAGGTGCAGGAAGTGCTGGAAAAAATCGTGTGAGGAAATTATCGTAAAGGGTAAATTATTTTGGCGCTAAGTATTATGATGCGGAGATAGCTATATGGACAAGCCCGGATAAAGCATACCAATTCTGGAATCTATATGGATATACAGGTAACGGGACAAATCCAGTAAATGGAGCCGACCCTGATGGTGAGTTTTTTTCTGCTTTTTTTGG
>WJKA01000210.1 GCA_014729375.1 Chitinivibrionales bacterium | reverse complement strand
GAGGTCCAGAGTATGTCCTGCGGTGACAGTTGCTGCTGTAAGGGGCGGCACACCTGCGGGATCTCCCGGCTGATCGTATATGTCAAGACGGTCCGGGTCGCCCGGCAGGAATGTTACGGGGATAGAGTCCGGAACAGAGCCCTCGCGCGTGATTTTGATCCATCCGGTGCCGACTTCCCCGGCAGCAACATCCCACTGGTTGCTCCACCCGGGCGGCGTACTGCCGGTGACAAGGGCCGCACTTTTGCTCCATTCGGCCGGAACCTGTTCCCACCCGCGGACCGGGTGCTTGCCGTAGGCAAAAAGAATGTCACTTTGTCCGGTGCGAAGCTGCAGCGAGTCAGCGCGGACATAGCCGTTGTCGAAGATATATATCTGAAGAGAATCATAACTGATATTTGTAAGATGGACATTGACAGAATCATAGAGCCAGCGCGCTGTCTCGATATAATAAAATGAATCGACCACCCAGACATACGATTCATCATCGCTTGCCCGACGGATAATTCCTTCGCCATAGTCAGTATGAGGGCCGCGCTGCGCGGTCACGTGCTGGGTATCACGGCTTGCCCACAAAGCATTTGCCGCGAATCCGGCAAAATTATCATACGCATCCCGCAGGACCGTAAAAACAGTCAGCACCGAATCGTTCTGTGCAAACTCGATATCAACCGGAACCCTTCCCAGATTCACCGTGTCGTATACCATCTCGATTCGTTCAGCAGGTCCTGCATTAACTCTGACAATAAGTGTGTCGGCCAGACGGGTTGCGGCATCTTTTTGCAGCCAGGCAACGATCGTGTCGGTTCTTCCCGCTGTTATGGGAAGGTACTTTGTTGCAACACCCTGCGTGGCGGTCAGCGTTCCTCCGCTGATCTTATCGGATTCCCATCGTACCTGACTTCCCTGTGAGGGCAGTGATTCATACGAACTCAGCCAGTTGTTCTGCATGTCAAAGAGCTTTGCGACAATATCGACGGTGTCCCCTGCCCGGGCGGTGGTATATTTCGGCAATGGATCAACACCACCGACATCGGGCATGCCGAGGGTATCGTACAACGCGAGCCTGTCGGGAGCCCCCGGGCCCACGTCGACGGTAATTTCAGCAAAAAGCGACTGGCGGTCAACCCTGATCGTTGCCGAGCCGGTGTCCTGGGGCGAGAAGTTCCACGACGGTCCCGATGATGCGGGGATGCGGGGCCGGAGGTCGGGATCCATCGACCATGCGCCGCTTACCGAAGCCCATTCCCCGTTGTCGGTCCGCCGGCCTTCGACAAACAGCAGCGTACTGTCGTCGATCGATGTTGACAATTGCGTTATCATCGATCCGGGTGCGTTTACTATGCGCAACGAATCGTAGGTAGTGGGATCGATCGAGACCAGGATGGTATCCCGGAATGACGGCCCGGTGTACCCGGGAATACGGCAATTGGCATACGCGTAGGTGCCGCCGCTGTCTTGGGTAAATGTTTTTTCAATGCGTCCCTGGCCCTGTGACGGGTCTGTGCCGGCGCCGGCCCATACCACCAGGTCCGGCCCAGCGATCGTGTCCCAGAGCGTCTGCGTGGACCGCTGTACATAATTGCCGTTTGCATCCCTGAGCACGGCATAGACATTTTCGGTGAATGTTTCTGTTGAGCCGAGCGACAACTGCCCGCCGCCGACCGATTCATCGAAATACAGGTCCGCCGCACCGGCAGCATCCTGGATCAGCAGGTGGTCCGGATCACCGGGCAATATATAAATGCGTGCAGTATCGCGCAACTCCTTGCCGGTGCCCTCCTCGATATATCTCCCTATCACCCGGGCGGTCCGGTAGGCTGTCCTTGCAGTGAACTGCGTTGTGGCGCCTATTGAATTTGTCAACGAATCACCGGGCATCTCTGTAGCGGGATCAAGAAACCACTCGATGCTGTCCGCAAGATCGGTGCGGATACTGTCGTTCTGATCTCTTATCTCTCCATTAATGGTTGCAAAAGTCCCCGCTTGTATTGCCGTATCGGAAACTGTTAAGGTAAGAATTGTCGCATAGGAGGGCTTGATTAAAAATATGCCGGTCATATGAAAAATGATGTCATTGAAATCACCATCCCACGGCCCTTCCCACGGCACACGGTCATCGAATCCGAATTCCACGGTATCAGTCCGTACATCAAGCTCGGAATCGCGTATCCATCCTGATATGCACCATCTCCGCCTGATTGGAACTTCACGACCATCAGTCGTTTCAACAAGATAATCGGAGTAATCAGGACTGTAATATCTGTCAACCGCCTGGCATGGTCCCGATGAATCCCCCTGGGTACACATATCTCCGGGAGCACGGTTCGGACCTGTATAGCGGGGGTTTCTGGAATTGCAGCTTCCTGCAATATTCCTGTACATGAAATAAACCGTATCCATGTGGTTGATGTATTGCTCAACAAGCGGATTATCTGTTAAATCGATACGTGTTGGAGCACCGCCATTATCAATGTTATGGAAAAGAAAAATCATGGTATCGGTGCTGTCTGACAGCGGAACTACCAACTTCAATTCACCTTTACAGCCTGTACCATAATGGAGCCAGACCTCCAGCGGCTTGGAGGTATCGCGCAGAAATGCAGCACCGATCCAGAGCGATTCCGCGCTCCAGACTTCAGGTTGTTTGGTAGGAAAGAAAGGATCGGTATTTTCTCCCCAGTCGCTCATCTGCCCGAAAAGTGCGCCGGTACTTGCCAGAATAAAAGCTGCAAAAAAAGCCTTCTGCGCTGATTTTTTTGCACAATCCGCTATGGATAATGCTTTGTGAACACCAAACACAGCATTTCCTTTCCAGGATATTTATTGAATCCTTGCTTAAAAATTATTGTAGTGTATAGATGCGGAGGCAGTGCCCTTTCGATGACAGGGCTTAGTACACATCCTTGCCGGCACAGCCGATATTCCCCTCTCAATCTGAGTCTTTTACTTATTTATTAAGACTTCCATATATTGTTAAGAGCAACTGCTCTTAGTACAGATTATAGTGTATTGAATTTCCGCATGCAACGTTTTTTTTCTTTTTGCCAAGAAATTACAGATTTTTCTTGACTCAATGGATGGAATGTATTAAAACGAGCTCACGAAGTTACGCCTGTCCCGGGCTTGATCCGGGATTGAACATTGAGCGTTTGGGATACAATGCAGCCCATTATTCCACCCTGTCACGCCGACTTGTAGAGCCGGCTGGTGAAGCCGAAGCTCGCTGCATAGGCTCAAGTTGAAGATGAAGACTTAAGCCTGCAAGCGAAGGCGGGCACTTTCTTTCACGGAAGAAGGATTGGTCCGGCTCAGCACAGGTGCAGAAAAAGGCCGGTTATCGCCTTACTGTCCAAGTACTTTCTGCGCCGGGCCGCGGCGGACACCAAGTGCGGTTTCCTCAACAAGTTTCTCGGATTTCTCTTCGCCGAACGCATCGATATAATCGATCGTTAAGTTTACAACAGCAAAATAGGCGCCCGGCGCCACTTTCATACCCTTATCGTTCAAGCCGCTCCACCAGAAACCCAGTTTCTGCGCGCTTCCCCACTTGCCGTCCCATTCATCATTAAGCACAAGGTTGTCGTTGCTTTTCCTGCGATAGACAAGGTTTCCTGCAATATCATACACAGCCATGGTTCCCCGGATATCCATTTCATCGGCATTGCGTGCATCCGAGGGAAGCTGAATGTCGACCACAATAGCGGTACCGCCGTGATAATACGCGCGCTGGGCAACTATCTGTGACGGATATGATTTGAGATTATCTTCACTGAATTTAGGGTTTGCATTCGGCGGAAACGGATTCGGGCCTGCAGATACATTGAGCGGCACCCCACCGATTTCAACCGGTGTCTTGCGGTTCAAGGGATTTTGCTGAATAGTATTGCTTTCATCAACGGCATACTCTTTTGATTCGCCGACCTGGAAACTGAGAAGGTGATCGACCGTGAGGTCCTTTCCGTTTTCCATCTGAAAAACCGCCTGATTATCGCTTCTTGACGTAAGAAAAAAGTCGATTTCGTTAATCATTTCATCTGCCGCCAGCGTATCCCCGTTTACGCGGTCGATATGCCATACGTGGAACACGAGATCGGGCTCATCCTGCCCCGAGGTCCCCAGCCTGCGGGTAAGATCTTCACTGAATGTCACGGTGATCTCATCCTGCGAGCGGTCATCGATATTTTTTACTGTTTTGACAACTTTCCACACAACAGGCGGTGCTCCGTCGGTGGTTTCATACGTCGTGTCCTTTATCTCTTCGGCATTGCTGATTCTGAGGTCAAGTGTCCATCCGGTCTGCGCACTGGTTTTGAAGTTTTCCTGTAATTCGATGTAAAATACCGAATCGATACTGTCGCCGCTTGCCGATACAATCGAGGTGACGCTCCAGTTGCTTGAGCCGTGATTTACACTGACATTGGCAATGTCATAGTCGTCGGGGAATCCGACCGGGCGATTGAACCTGACCTCAATTCTGTCAAGCAGGCCGTCGGCATCGGTGTCGCGTGTATACGCCACGCTGACAGTTGCGGCCTGTGGTTTTATCTCCAGACAGATCGTGTCCTGCGCTGAAGGATTATCCACTGCGGATGCAATAATACACCCGTTTTCTATAGTCAAAACATCCCTGGTTGTGTAATACAGGCGCGAGTCCGGCCCCGGATCCACCGAATGAATTGTCCCTGAATCGGCCCAGTTTCCCCGGACCTCTCCGATCCGGTTTCCCCATTGATCATAACCGATCAACACCAGGAACAAGTCGTCATCCGGCGCGTTGAGGACCGTATCCTCAGGCACAATACTGTTGTCGGCAAATTCAAGCACCACACTGTCAACCGTGCCCGGCAGAAGCGTGAATTTATCGGTATTGCCCTGTATCCAGCCATCTTCGCCGTTGAGCCGAACATACAGCTGGTGCTGTTCGCCCGATGACGGTGCATAGTAAAGCACAAACTCGACCGTGTCGATACCCTCGCTAAAACACTCATCGATACGCAAGTTGTCTTCCGGCCGGAGGTTGACCGTGCCGGAGTCCTCATCACTTGTCACCCCGGGACCAGGCTGGTCCGGATCCATGACAATATCCTGGTATACCGCCTGGCTGTCGCCCGAGTCGGGATAGCACCAGATACCGGGTACAGGGCCGTCATCGTTGCGGATTTTTACTTCTGCCTTGATTGTCCGACCGGCAATAAGGCTGTCTACAGGGGTAATCAGGCTGATTTCAACGCTTGTCGGCGCACCGGTTCTGAATGTGGCCCAGACCGTGTCGGGGATGGTAATATCATCGTTGCCTAAAGATACGCGTATCCAGCCGGAACCACGCTTAACCGGTGAGAAATCAAGCCACTGTTTAGCCGACAACGGCGCTTCGGGGTCTATTATAAGT
>WJKA01000003.1 GCA_014729375.1 Chitinivibrionales bacterium | reverse complement strand
TATACGCACCTTATTGCCAACCGGGTCCGCCGACTCGAAGTGTACTCTGAAATTGTGCCGTCTGATACGACGGCAGATATGCTGAAAGATTTCAGGGGAATAATTATCTCCGGCGGACCGTTCAGCGTAATCGATCCCGGCAGTCCATCCATCGATCCGTCAATTCTTGATCTTGAAATTCCCGTTCTCGGGCTGTGCTATGGGCACCAGCTTATTGCGAAAATCGAAGGTGGTACAATCACCAGAGGGATGTATCGCGAATACGGCGTGGCACAGATGACCATTGTCAAGGAGAATGCATTGTTTGCAGGCCTTGAGACAAGGCAGGAGATATGGATGAGTCATGGTGATTCGGTCGAACATCTTCCTGCGGGATTTGAAATACTTGCATCGACTGCAGATTGCAGGTCGACTGCGGTGGGCAATGAGGAACGCCGGATATTCGGCTTGCAGTTCCATCCGGAAGTAACGCATACACCGAACGGGATGAAAATGCTGTCGAATTTTCTGGAAATTTGCGGATGCAGACGCACATGGAATCCACGTCAATTGGCCGGTGAGTTGTGTGAAGACATACGAACACAGTGTGCGGGTAAAAAAGTATTTCTGCTTGTTTCAGGTGGCGTTGATTCCACGGTTGCATTTGCACTTCTTAATACGGCACTTGGCGCCGACCGGGTACTGGGGCTTCATGTGGATAACGGCCTGATGCGCAAGGACGAATCCGTACAGATTATGAAGTATCTTCATGCGCATGGTTTTGACAATCTGAAAATTGTCGATGCATCGGAGGAGTTTCTTGCCGCACTGGGACGGGTAGCCGATCCTGAAAAAAAACGGGAGATTATCGGGGCCACGTTTATTGCAACCAAGGAAAAGGCTGAACAGGACCTCGGTTTGAATGTTGATGAATTGATGCTTGGACAGGGCACTATTTATCCGGATACGATTGAAAGCGCGGGCACGACGCATGCGGACAAAATCAAGACGCATCACAACCGCGTGGATATTGTGCTTGAGCTAATCGAGCGCGGTGCGGTGATCGAACCGCTTGCCCAGCTTTACAAAGATGAGGTGCGCATGCTTGGCGAAACGCTTGAATTGCCCCGGACAATTGTCTGGCGGCATCCATTTCCCGGCCCGGGCCTCGGCGTCAGGGTGCTCTGCTCGGATACCGGCACGGAAACAATCGATACCGATGTCCAGGCCGGTGCTGAATCAATTGTCAGAAATTTCGGGTATGGTGTGAAGGTGCTTCCTGTACGAAGTGTCGGGGTGCAGGGGGATTCCCGCTCGTATGCGCATCCGGCATTACTTGATGGACCGGGGGACTGGGACACGCTGGAAAAACTGTCAACAATGCTTACCAACAGAATCCCGGCAATAAACCGGGTGATATACAATCTAAGCGGATATAATTCTACCTGCTCGCTGATTGAAGCATACCTTACAAAAGAGCGCCTTGATCTTCTGCGCGAAATCGACCATCTGGTCACCGAAACACTCATGCGGCTGGAGGAATACGATCGTGTCTGGCAGATGCCGGTTGTTTTACTTCCGCTGGTTGACGAATCGGGTGGACAGTGTGTTGTTCTGCGGCCGGTGCTGTCGCAGGAGGCCATGACTGCGCGGTTTGCGCGGCTTTCCGATGCGGCGATCGCCGCTGTTGTTGACGGCGCGGCCAAGGTTGACGGAATAGGACGCCTGTTCTACGATGTAACAAACAAACCGCCGGGAACGATTGAGTGGGAATAAGGGCCTGCCGGAGGGGTGCCCTTCCCTTGTGTGCCGTAAAAAACGGGGTTCCACCGCCGTATAAGGGAGGTTCACCAAGCCTGGATGTGAGTGATATCAGGTAATTAATTTTCCATTATCCCCGGGAGTTTCGCACGGGTACCCAGTGTAACCACGTAAAGAAACACGGATGTGCCACTACCGTTTGAATATGATCTATCGCTGCGCTTGTTGACATCCCTGGGTAAATTCAGTATATTATTAACTGACTGGTTAGTATTCAGTAGCACGAAAAAGTACAAAAAAATAAAAAAAATGATATTTTTTAAATGACCGAAAGGTCATATTTCTGCGCAGGATTTGTATGCAATCGCCAAAAAAAGAGCATTCACATTCAGGCGGCCGGGAGCTGATTTGCACTGCCGCGCTTGCCCTGTTCGGGACCAGAGGCTATCATACAAGCTCGGTGGAAATGATCGCGCAGACTGCAGGGGTCTCAAAAGGAATGGTATACAACTATTTCAGGAGCAAGGAAGAGATTCTTGAAGCTGTAATATTTGAAAAAATGAGAGAGATCGAGGAATCATTTCGCACCCGCATTACGGCACGCGAGCCAAAGCAGATGCTCCGGGAATTTATCACCATGGGGCTTTCTATCGCGCAGGACGATCCTGAATACTGGCGGTTTTACTGGTCAACGATTCTTCACCCGGGATTACCGGACAGCATTAAAAACAGAGTTATGGGGCTCTTTGGGGCTTTTGTCGGGCAGTTTGAAGTTCTTTTGCGGATGAACGGCATTCCACGGCCTGAGCTTGAAGCGAGAATATTAATGCCCATGCTTGATGCAATCAACAT
>WJKA01000209.1 GCA_014729375.1 Chitinivibrionales bacterium | reverse complement strand
CGAATAAGGTGCCCGCCCAGTATGATATTGATTTTATCCCCGGCAAACTCATTTAATTTAATATCACATGATTTGCCGCATGATACCAGCGTGTTTTTCAATAAAAACGCAACCTCAAGAAATGCCGAGGAGTGCGTGTATCCGGGCGGGATTATTATGCAAACCTGATACCGGTTGTTCATGGTAACAAAATAATAAGGATGCCCCTGCAATTGCATGTTCCGCAAGAATCGTACAATCGGCAGAAGCGTCCGGTCATTCAGAAATGCTATGCATTCTCATTCTGAGATTGCCGGGGTACTTCCTTTTTTCCGGAAACTGCAGCGACACTCTGGTACAACACGAAAATTGCTATTACAAATAGTACTATCGTGATGATACTGAGCATGATTTTCGGTTGCCCTGACGACAGAAAATTTTTCAAATTAAAAATCATTGCCGTAAATGTCGTAACAATCATCAGAACCGCGGGAATAAGCACGAACATATATTTCCTTTTGCGGGTCATGAGATAGATTGTCGCGATAATAAAAACCAGACTCCCGATAAGCTGATTCGCAGATCCAAATGCCGGCCAAATCGCTTTCCAGTTCCCCAGCGCCAGTGCGCCGGCAAATACTCCAACAACAAGTGTTGCGGCATATTTGTTTTTCATAAACGGAATACCGAGTGAATCGCCGAACAGCTCATTGCAGACATAGCGGGTAATTCTGGTGGCGGAATCAAGTGTTGTCATAATGAATGTCTTGAGCATGGTGATACCGACCAGGGTGCCCAGGCCGCCGAGAAGTACTTTTGTTATTTCCCCATAGCCTGTGCCAAACGCTTTAATCCAGCCCCCCCTGCTGAAAACATCCTGATAAACATAGCCGGTCATTCCCCGGGGGATGCTTTTCCAGTGAAGGCCTGCTGCGACGGCAATGACCGCAAACATCGCCAGAGCAGCTTCAAGAACCATGCCGCCATACCCGATAATCCGGGCGTCTTTCATGTGAGGGAGCTGTTTTGAGGTTGTCCCGCTGGCAACCAGGCTGTGAAAACCGGACAATGCACCGCAGGCAACAATGATAAACATCATAGGCCACATGGTCCCTTTTGGCGAAGATACTGCGACCACGGCAGGAGCATTGAGCTCGGGACGGGTCAGCAATAATCCGGCAAAACCGAAAAACATGCCGATAAAAAGCACTGCCGCGGCAAGGTGGTCCCGGGGCTGAAGCAGAATTGTCACCGGGGTAACCGACGCTATCAACCCATACACAAGAAGGATTGCAGTCCACCACTTATCGGCATTTTCCAGCGGAAGCTCAACCGGGATATAATAGCCGGCCACAATAAGCCCGAATAAAAGGACCACTCCGATTATCGAGCAAAGCAGGAGGTTGACCTGCATCTGATACATCAGCCACCCGACAACCATGGCAACAATCACAAGGCCAAAGGTCGGGATTACGACTGAAGGCGTGGTTGCAAGGGTCTTGCCCGCGCTGGCGGCAAACACGGCAACAACCAGAATGAGTGCAAGAAAAACAAAAATACTGAATGTATTTCTTCCGGCCTTGCCCAGCACAGACTCTGCAACCGCAGCAACAGACTGCCCCTTATGCTTGAGTGATAAGGTAAGTGCGGTAAAGTCGTGCACCGCACCGAACAGGATGCTTCCCACAACGATCCAGGCAACGACCGGGAGCCACCCCCAGTACAAGCAGGCAATCACCGGTCCGATAATCGGCCCTGCCCCCGCGATCGAGGCAAAATGATGACCGAACAGGATAGTCCAGTGCTTTGCAGGAACGAAATCAACACCATCCTGATGCTCCACCGAAGGCGGTGTTTCGCTTTCATCAAGGCCAAGCCACTGCTGTACTTTCGGGCTGTAAAAACGGTAGCCAAGGTACAGCAGAATGCCGGTTGCTGCGGCAAGCAGAACAGAACTCATAAGCCAATCTCCTTTTTGAATTCATGACACATCAGTTCGCCGGGCGGCTGCAATAAAAGTGTATAAGAAAAATAAATTATTTTAAAGTCAGGCGGGTTAATAATTATTCAATCACCGGGGCCGTCTTACTGATACAGAAACATATTTTTTGTATGATTAAAGTGCGCAAACTTGAAGTTTTTTTTAACAAATTTTATTTTAGCATCCTGTAATTTTCTGCGGTCCGTTCGTCTAGTGGTTAGGACTCAAGGTTTTCATCCTTGCAACAGGAGTTCGATTCTCCTACGGACTACCAAAGGCGCCCCATTCTTGTGGGGCGCCTTTTTTTCTCAGGAATGCCTTCAGGGATACTTGAAAGCTCCTGCTTTGATTGATTATCTTTCCTGCAATTCCTCAATCCAACCAATCCACCAGTCACCGTTTTTTTCAGGTACAGCAGTATACGAATTTTGTATAGAAATTTGCTTTTTTCAAATATTTTTGCTTTCAGACAGGCAAATGCTGCAATTTTCAACAAAATACCTTCTGCACGATTTGAGTTAAGAAACCTTGTATCTCTACCGTAATTCCGTGATAAACCTGCTTGAGAATGTTTTTTTGCCGACACCAAGCGAGAGAATAACACATCGCCCCGACAAATCAGCCGGCAGCCTGGTTGCATTGAGCACATTACAATTCCACCCCTTGTTAACATCAGGCAACATTGCATGAAAAATCTGTCGTCCGCGCATATCAACTATTTTCACGAAGCCCGAGACAGCATCGCCGCTATTGAAAAAGCGGAGAACAATTCCGGATTTGTTGTGCCATATTGACAGTTGAGTATCCTGAGTATGGCGCGCCGCTGGAGTTCTGCTCTTCACTGCGCATGGTTCATACGGCGAGGTCTCCTCATGCAAAGTTCCGTTATCGACATACCAGTACAGCTCCTCGCCACTGCCATCGGTGGTCTCCCAGTCGGCCAGGTCCATGAAATGGTTGCCGTCGCTGTTGCCGAGCGCTTTGTACACCTTGAATCCTCCACGCCAGGTGAGCGGCTGATTGTCCTGATAGATTTCGGGACCGGCACAGTACTGTTTGATAAAAAAAGCATAGCTGTCATTCCGGGAACCGTACACAACAGCCTTGCCGCCGGGTCCGATACAAACCGCAGTAGCTTCGTTGCAGCCGATCCCCTTGACCGGAGCACAGCCCTCGCTGTGGATATACGCCATCATGGCGATATGGCGATACTGCCTGCTTCGCTGCATATAATGCTGGTCGCTGATCGTATTTTCGAGAAAGGGCGGCATTAAGAAATCATTGAATCCGATACCGTTTCTCCCCGACTGGACCGGATTTGTCAGTGCCTCCTCTGCCCCGGTATTCTGCGGCCAGCTTCCGCTGGTTGCTCCCCAGTAAACAGGTGTCATTACAGCACACCCTGCGCTGGTCCCGCCGACCGGACACTTTTTTTCATTGATCAGGTAATTGATAGCTTCCTCAACAGGAGTATCTTTCCAGCCGTCGACATAGTTCCCCTGGTTTCCGCCGGCCATCCAGAGCGCTTCAGCGTTGCGGATTTTATCAACAAGCTCCTGGTTAACGGCTTCATTATCATTTTCAAATGCGATCGTTTCAACTGAATTGAGATCGCCCAGTCCCTTTATCCAGTCGGTGTACCCGCCGAGGGAATTATATCTGATCACGACAAAATCGCCGCCGCCCGATTTATCGATCATCCATCGAAATGCATCAGCGACATCACTGCCGCCACCCATGAGGACGCTCCCCTGCTCAGTCTGGGTTTGTACATCAGCCGGATCCCCGGCAAGCTCGGTTTGATAGGAATAGAGCAAAGTGCAGCATACAAAGATTGATACCGTCAGAATATTCCCACGCATAAAAACCTCCTCTCTCCCTTTTTTGCCGAACCAAATTAAATTAAGAATAATACTCTGCCCGGAGGCTGCCCGTGAGGTATCCATTCCAGACAGTATTTTTCCTGCCCATAATAAAAATATAAAAGGTTTTCCATTATAGAGAAATATTATTTCCTGCTATGCGCGAGCGGAAAAGCATGAATACCCTTTTGCAGGCAAGACAGTAAGGTATGCCCGGCTAATTCTCAACGCATCCTTTCCTGCCTGCTTCCTCAGTTTATTTCCGGAATACATTTTTTTTCCCCAAGGCTTTTTGCCATGAGTTGAGGACCAGATTTCAGGCACAAAAAAGGCGTTCTAAGCGCTTAAAATTTACAGGTAGGTAGCTTTTATTTGTTTAATATCAAGAGGTTATGCGTGGTCCGACCGGGTTGACCGGGTTGGCGCCCGCGTTGGACACGAATTGCATTCCTTTTTTTTTAAACCATTAACTGTGATGTGATGTGATGTTTTTCTTGCATTTTCCGGAATAATTCCTTATATTATTGTTCCAGGAACCAGTATCTTCCAT
>WJKA01000020.1 GCA_014729375.1 Chitinivibrionales bacterium | reverse complement strand
AGACACTCAGGAGGCTTTTAGAAGAAAAAAACGAATTGTATAAATAATATAACCGCCTGCTTTTAATGCAATTACAACAATCGCAAAATGCATGCTTTTTCTTCGGCTAAGTGCGGAATGTAGGTCTAAGCGCTTAAAATTTACAATGAGGTAGGTCTATATTGTTTATTCTCAGGCTGTTAGCCGTGGTCCGACCCCTGCGTGTGTAATCTCTAGATTTTAATGCTGAAAATATACTACTATCCAGTCATCAGCGCTCTATTCTTCATTCATACCGCAGCGCCTCAATCGGGTTCATTCTGGATGCTTTCATTGCGGGATAGAGCCCGAACAGAATACCCACTCCGACAATCACGGCAAAAACATAAACCATATATACCGGAAGAACAGTCGGTGCAATGGCCCCTTCAGTACCCTGTTTAATAGCCTCTCTGATATTCGGCAGCAGCGGAATCATGCCGAGTGCCATGCCGATAAGGCCGCCGAGAAAACTGAGCGTGACCGATTCGGCGATAAACTGAATAAACATCTGTACAGTCTTTGCCCCGAGTGCTTTACGAATACCAATTTCCCTTATCCGCTCCGAAATGCTTGACAACATCACATTCATGATACTCAACCCCCCGACCAGCAGCGAAATGACCGATACAACCCCCATGAGCGCCGCAGCATTATTGAGCATTTTTGTGATATTTTCCAGCCAGTCGGCTCCTTTATATTCGAAATCCTCCACCCCGCGATGCCGCTGCTTGAGTGTTCGTGCAACAGCATCGGCCTGTTGCTGCAGGCTTTCAACATCGGTAATCGAAAGCTCGATAGTCCCCGGATGGGGATCAAAACCGGTCACATAGCGTTGTACAGTGGTCAAGGGAACAATGACAGTCCTCCGCAGGCGCCAGGGCTTGAAATCAGGATCTTTCGGGACGTACACACCGATCACTTCAAGCAGAATATCTTTATTGTAAATCAGCTTGAATCCTACGAGCGATTCTCCACGGTTTTGTTTGTCAAATTCGGTACGGCGCCGGTTTATTCGCTCTTCAAACTCCCACGACAGCACGCATACCGTGCGGCCATATGCAAAATCATCCTCAGACGGCCATCGTCCGCGATCAATCTTCACATGCTCTTTATCGTCTTCAAGCGCTGAAGGACTCACCCCGAGGAGCCGTCCCCTTCGACGGACACCTGCTATTGAAAACCGCACCCGGTGGTCGATCCGCTTGATAACCCGTTTCACATACGGCGACTCTTTCCCGAGGTAATCCCCGTCCGACAACCGCAATCCGGGCGAGCGGCTCCATGAAATGTCGTTGTCACTCTCCCGGTAGCTCCGTTCCCAGAACCATACCGAGCCGGCCCACTTCCCCATCTTTTCATTAAGGTATACATCAATACCGCCGATCAGGGTCAGCATCGCGACCAGCGAGGCAACACCGAGGAGCACGCCAAGGAGAGACAGCGCCGACCTGAGCTTATGCGAACTCATCTCTATTACCGACGTCTTTATACCGACAATAACTGATCGTACGAAACCGGACATTGGTTACTCAATCCCCTTTAATACCGCAACGCTTCAACCGGCTGCATACCGGCAGCTTTCAGTGCTGGAAAAAGGCCGCTGAAAAAACCGACCATAACGGTAAATCCGAAAGCAAGAACATAATCCCCTGCCGACAGCATGGGAATATAGGGAAATACTCCCTCGGGCGCCAGCGTTGTGAGTGTACCGGCCATCATTCCCGGAACACCGCCGACAACGCACCCGAAAACCGCTTCAATAATGAACTGGGTAAAAATATCAAACCGATGCGCGCCGAGTGCTTTACGTATTCCAATCTCCCTGATTCGGTCGCCGATTGTCGCAAACATGATATTCATGATACTGATGCCGCCGACAAGGAGCGTTATGCCGGCAATACTCCACAGCAGTATCGAAATGCCCATCCGCGCAGTCTCCATTTCTTTCATCTTGTCACGGTTGATCTCAATCTCGAAATCCTCCACACCCCGGTGGAGCGCAAGCAGCCCCCGGCGAAGGTCTCTCTCGGCCCGATCGACATAGTCACTTCCGGCAAGCCTGATCCCCACCTCTTCACGCGTTCGACGGTGCCCCGCAAACCGATGCGTGTAGACTGCATACGGAATAAGGATTTCTCTCCCCCGGCGATCAAACGGACCTTTGGTTGTAAACATGCCGATTATTTCAAACGGAAGTTTTTCGAGCCGGACCGTTTCTCCAACCGGATCGACTCCTTCACCAAACATCCGCCCGGCGTATTCATTTCCCACAACACAAACAAGTCTTTTCTGTAAAACATCTTCCGAAGAAAACCACCGTCCCGAAGAAACCGTGTAATTGTAGGTATCTGCATAATCGAGGCTGACCGCGTGCACCGGCCCCCATTCACGGTTTCCTTTTGCATACGTTGGTCTCCATCGCATATCGATATGCGGGAGCACGCTTTGTATGTAGGGGAACTGTTGCGCAAGCTCCCGGACCTCTTCAACGGTAAGCCCCCCGGACTGCTGAAATTTCATCCGCTCTTCAGCGGATTCAGGCCTGACAGCCCTTATTTTGACAATATTGATGCCGCCGATGATCTCCATATTGTGTTTGAGATCATTATCCATTCCCCGTATGAAAGACAAATTGGTCAGCAGCGCGCCAACACCCAGAAAAATGCCGAGCGAGGTAATAAAAGTGCGTGTCTTGTTGCTGAGAATTTCAACAATGCAGAGCCTGGTATTAACAGCAATAACTTCTTTTATGCGCCCCGGATTCATTGATAGATTTTCCCGTCAACAAGCCGCACGATTCTCTTTGCCCGCGCGGCAACATCGTTCTCGTGCGTTATGACCACAATTGTATTGCCTTCGCCATGTATCTCGTCGAGCACGTTCATTATTTCTGCGGTGGTCTGGCTGTCCAGATTTCCGGTAGGCTCATCGGCAAGGATCAGTGCGGGATTTTTGACGAGCGCGCGGGCAATTGCTACCCGCTGTTTCTGCCCGCCGGAAATTTCATTCGGCTTGTGTTTCCGGCGCTCCCAGAGGCCGGTCTTTTTCAGCACAGTCTCTATTTTCTCCACGCGTTCTCGGCGGGAAACATTCCCGTAAATTAATGGAAGCTCCACATTGCCGTAAACGTCAAGTTTGGGAAGGAGGTTGAAATTCTGAAAAATGAACCCGATCCGGCCATTGCGAATATCGGCAAGCCGTGATTCGGACAGCGAAGATATATTTTGGCCCGAAAAACAGTATTCACCCGTACCGGGTATATCGAGACAGCCCAGAATGTTCAGCAGCGTCGACTTCCCTGCGCCGCTGTGCCCCATGATAGCGACATATTCTCCTGAATCAACACTGAAACTAATGTCAAAAAGGACATCTACCGACTGCCTGCCGAGATAATAGCTTTTACACAAATTCTTTGTCTGAATTATCGCATTATTGCTGTTCATATACTAGTCCGTCTGGTGGAGACCGTACTACTTTCTCCTTTGTTTCCGTGGTTTACCGTCCTCGCCGTCATCCTTGAACAGCACAACAACATCGCCCCGGCTCAGGCCTGAAAGAATTTCATAATGACGGAAATCTGTGCTCCCGACCTCTATTTCGGTACGCGTGATGTTCCCGCCGCCATTCCGATTATTTTCCGCGAGGGTCCGGACAAAATAGCGGTCACGTTGTCGCGTAACAAAATGGTTCGGCACGCCTAAAACATTCTTTTTCTCGGTAAGGACAAATTCCACATTGACATTGATCCCCGGTGCAATTCCCGGAATGATCGAATCAACCGATATCCTGACTTCGAAATTCCCGAGTTCATCATTGCCGCCACGCCTGGCACTCAACGAAATAAAGGTAATTGTTCCTTTTGTTGAAGCATTCTCAAATGCTTCAGGTTTGATCATTACTTTCTGGCCTTTTTCCAGGTGAATATAATCGACTTCACCAATCTGAGAAACGACTTCAAGCTTGGTAATGTCCGCGATTGTTCCTATCGATGTTCCGCTTTGAAAACCGGTTGTTGCCGAAACAACGATTTCGCCTTCTTCGACATTAAGCGCGGTAATAACACCGTCCATGGGAGCCGAAACGACTGTTTTGTCAAGCTGGTCGAGGATATCTTTCAGCTCCAGCATTTCCTGTTTGTAGGCTATTTCTGCAAGCTCGTACTCGTTTTTGAGGTCGGCCAGTTCCTTTTCCGGCACAGTTCCAGTTGTAAAGAGTTCTTTTGCCTGTTCATAATCGCGCAGCGCTTTTTCTTTTCGTATGCCCGCCCGGTCGACAGCCAGCTCGGTCTTTTCCTTCTTATACAGAAGCCGCAGGGGATCAATGACAAGAATGGTATCACCTTTCCATACTTTTTCGCCTTCTTTAATATGGATTTTTTCAATTTTGCCGCTGGCCTCGGATTTAAGCTCTGCTTTTATTATCGGCTGCACCTCACCGGTCTGTGCCATGACATCACGAAGATTTACTTTGTCTATTGTATGACGTTCGAGGATTTTTCCGTCCTTTTTCGTACCGCACCCTGCACCTGCAATACAACAAAGCAACAGCATTTTCATGCATTTTTTCATTGGAATGTAACTCCGAATTTGGTTAAAGCCATGCCGGTAACACGATCAAACAGTATTTCTATCCTTTTAAGAACGACTTCCTTCTCGAGCCGCTCGATCGCGGCCCGGGAATACTCGTTTTGCGCTTTCAGATATGAAAGGTTGTCAACCGTACCGATTGCATATCCCGCCCGCGCGGCTTCAAGCAGTTGTGCCGCAATCTCTTCAGCCTTTACCGCAATAAGCAGGTCCTGTTTTTCCTTGTCCCACTGTTCGAGCAAATCGGATAACCGCACCGCCAGTTCACGCTTGTACTGCTCCCATTCCAGACGGTTTTCTTTCCGGTCGATCGCACCGAGTTTTTCGGCGATTGTTTTCTTTTTTGACGGGATTGAATAGCTGAAAATAAGCTTGACAAGATTACTGCTTGCCAGATAGCTGCCGGCCCCGAGGGGTAACGAATCTCTTGCTGTTCTGCTCCATGAGGCTTCCAGATTAACCGACGGCAGCTTGTCGTTTCTCAGCTTCTCCGATTCAAAGGCCAGTTTTTCCCTGAGTGTCCGGTATATTTTCAGCTGGGGATCGAACCGTTCGGCCATGGCGATAAACTCATGTGCCGGAGGCGGATCAAATACTTCCACGGAAACCGATGTGTCCAGTGATATCGTGTCTGTTGCAATGCTGAGGTCCGCTGCGATATTTTTTTTCGCAAGCGACAGTTCATACTGTGCATTGAGATAGTTCTGTTCCGCCTTGAGCAACTCCAGCGCTGCCGAAAGCGTATCCATTTGAGTGCCGCCACCAACAGCAAACCGTTTTCGTTCGGTAGCCAGTCGCTTTTCATTCAGCGTTTTTTCCCCAATGTAGATATCTCGCCGTCTGGCTTTTTCATACAGAGACCAGTATTGCTGACGGATTCCGGAGATTTTTTCGAGAATTTTCTTCTGTTGATTGAGCGTAAATTCCCGGCTGTCATACCGGGCGATTGTAACGGCATAATCCTGTTCCGCGTATTTCCAGGCCCCTTTCAAGAGCGGCTGCGTGTAGGAAAGGGAAAGTCCGGTCTCATATTCAACCGATGGGCCGCGTACCGGTGAAGTAATGCTTTCAGACACACCCGCAGCTATTTCTCCACCCCCGGGAATGGT
>WJKA01000208.1 GCA_014729375.1 Chitinivibrionales bacterium | reverse complement strand
TTTCATAATTGGCTTCAATAAAAAAAACCGCCGTTCCGGGATAAATGGTTTATCATGCAAAGAGCACAACAGGCCTTCGCAGAGAAAATACACGATCCGGCAAGACATCTTTTATTGTGCCGGTTTTGCGGGAAAAACGATTTCTGCTATTCAAGAAAAATGCCGGAAACGTCGATAAATCAATATGTAAGCATTTATTGCCCGGATCGGGAATCTATGATATACTTTGTAGAAATCATAATAACCAGGGGAATTATATGAAAAAAAGAGTCCAATATTGCTGTTTGCTGCCGGTCGCCCTGCTTGCGGGCATATGCGGCTGTGCCGGTACTGCCGGGAATGCTCAAAATGACATGCTTCTTCCTGAAATCGATGTTGTTCAGGTAAAGGAAAATTCCGATGAAGCGCTCCGTCTTGCGCAGGAGGCAAAACTTGATGTTGAAGTTGTCAATACTAAATTAACGGAAATGGATAACAAGCTTGTTCTTCTCAATGAAGAAATTTCAAGTGTATCGATTGCAAAAATCGAGGAGCTTGAGAACCGGTTGTCCTTAATCATTGAAGCGGTAAAAGACCTTCAGGCTCAAATCGACGCCCTGGAGGTGATGCCCCGGGTGAAAGTCACCAAAAAACCCAGAGGACCTGCAACCTTTTCCGTTTCATCTCCGGAATATGCCGCGTACCAGAACGCACTTCATACCTTCAACGCACGGAAATATAAAAAGGCCCGGATGCTGTTTTCGGATGTGCTCAAGCAATACCCTCAGGGAAAGTATGCCGATAATTGCCGCTACTGGATCGGTGAGTGCTACTATGCCCTTGGAGATTATGCCCAGGCAATTGCATCATTCAGCAAAGTTTTTGATTATCCCAACAGCTCCAAAGCCGACGATGCTCAGCATAAGCTTGGAAAGTGCTATCTCAAGATGGGACAGAACGCCATGGCAAAAAAAGCCTGGAAAAAACTGATTGACCGGTATCCGGGCTCGGAATATGTTCCTCGCGCACAGCAGAGCATTGCCGATCTCAAATAGCCCCGGCTGATTGCACCGGCTTTTTCAGGCAGGGTGTCATCACTCTGTGGCCATGCTGTATATTTTGGCCGTGCTGATCAAGGTGTTTTTTTCATTATCCGTCAATAAATGCATGGAGAAAACCGGTATTCTGGTATGAAGATTTCTTATTATACAAAAATTTCCATAATAAGCGCAGTGTTTGCCGCAATGCTGGTTTTTGTGCCGTGGAATCCGGTGGAGGCAAAAAGAAGAAAAGAAAAACGGTCCTACGACTGCTCCGAAAAGTTCCAGAGGGTTAAAAAAAGATTTGAGAAAGAACGATTCACGTATGTAAAAAACAACTGCAATGAAATCAGAATGAACTGCAGCGGACATGAAATAATGGATTCGGCCACGTATTATCTGGCCAGAGCACAGATGCTGACTAAAAATCCGGCTGAAGCCAAAATTGAGTTTCAGCAGATTGTCAGGGACTATCCTCAATCGCCGTTTGCCGAGGAGGCGCGGTTCCGCATTGGTCACTGCAGTCTGCTTGAATCAAAATCATATGAGCGCGATCAGTCCATGACCAGAGAAGCAATCCGGGAACTGAGGGATTTTGTCATGATGAATCCTGAGAGTCTCTTTGCCGACAGCGCAAAAACATATTTACGCCGGGCAGTGGAAAAACTTGCAAGAAAAGAATTCAACAATGCACGGTTTTACGAAAAAATCGATGAATATGAAGCTGCGGTAGTGTATTACCAGGTTCTTATTGAAGAGTTTCCCGATTCAAAATATGTTCCGCGTGCCAAGCTTAATATGGCTGAAGATCTTATGCAGGTGAATCGCGAAAATGAAGCTAAAGCCATACTGAAAGAGCTTCTGGACAGTTCTGTCAGCAGCGAAATCCGCAGCAGGGCAAAAACACTGAAAGAGCGGCTGGAAAAATCCGGATAATTCCATGACGGCGTACGGGGTATTGGGTGGAAGTTTTGATCCCGTGCATAACGGGCACCTTGCCGTTGCACAATCAGCATTTGAACACTTCGCTCTTGCCCGCGTAAAAATGGTGCCTGCAGGCAAGCCGCCACATAAAGCAGAATCGGTTAAGGCTGATGCACATCACCGCTTGGCCATGCTTACAATTGCGACTGAACGGTTTGATTTTATCGACATATGCGCGTTCGAACTTTCGTATCCCGGACCGTCGTATACGATAGACACGCTGACATACATGAAAGACAAGCACCCGGATTCGGATATATATTTTATTATCGGTTCCGACAACGTAACTGAGATTCCCGGCTGGTACAGGTATACGGAAATCCTTGCCGCTGCCGTACTTTGCGTGACACTTCGCCCGGGATCGGCCATGGAAATTCCGCCGCAGCTCAAAGATGCCCGGATAAAGACATTCCCTTCGCCGATGATGGATATCAGCTCATCACAGATTCGGGAAAATATCGCACGCGGAATTTCATGTGAGACGTTGCTGCCTGAAAATGTGAAAGCCTATATTGATCGGAATGCTTTGTATCGATAAGGGCCGATCATATGGAAAAGCATCCTGAAGAATCGAAAAATCCGGGAGAAAATAAGTCGTTTTTGGGAATATATTTTGCATGCTGCAATGTTTACTGCCGGATTTATAAAAACAGAGAGGGGACTGCGTATGTCGGTAATTGTCCCCGGTGCGGCAAAAGAACGCGGATACCCATAGGCCGGGGCGGAACTTCAGAGCGCTTTTTTATCGCGGAATAAAACACCGGCTAAAAAAGTCTGTGTCGATGTATTATTTTTTTAGTATGGCAACACGACGGGAAGCACTGAAAAAAACATGCGGAATTGCAGGAGCGTTTGCTGTCACATCGTGCATGGCAAAGCAGTCTCCTGCAAAGCGGACGGCCATGCACTGGCAGCCATTCGGCGATCTGGTGAAATGTCAACTATGTCCGCACGGGTGCACTCTTGATAATGGAGATGCCGGTATTTGCAGGGTGCGAAAAAATGTAAGCGGCACCCTGGTGACACTCGGGTATGCCAATCCCTGTGCCGTGCATGTCGATCCGATAGAGAAAAAGCCGCTGTATCATGTTCTTCCAGGCGCGAGCACGTACTCTGTCGCTATTGCCGGATGCAATCTTCGATGCAAAAATTGCCAGAACTGGACAATCTCGCAGACAAGTCCGCTTGATACCCGCAATCAGCATCTGCCGCCGGAAAAGCTTGTTGATGAAGCTGTGCGGCTGAAATGCACTGCAGTTGCGTATACTTATTCGGAGCCGACAGTCTGGTACGAATGGATGTATGATTGTGCGAAGCTGGCGCATGAAGCCGGTTTGAAGAACCTGATGATCACCTGCGGGTACATTAACGAGGCGCCGCTGCGGCAACTGGCCCGGTACATGGATGCCGCAAATATCGACCTGAAAAGCTTTGACAATTCAATTTATCAAAAGCTTAATGCAGGCCGGCTCGGGCCTGTACTGGATACGCTCATTCGTGCAAAGGAGCTCGGTATATGGGTGGAAATTACCAATCTGGTTGTGCCGCAATGGACCGATAACCTCGACATGATCGATAAAATGTGTACATGGATTGCAACCGGCCCGGGTGATGATACGCCGCTTCATTTTTCACGGTTCAGTCCCATGCACAAGCTGGCACATCTTAATCCAACTCCTGCAAAAACGCTTAACGCGGCAAAAAAAATTGCCCGGAAAGCAGGTTTGAAATATGTATATATTGGAAATATTGTGTCGGACAACAACACCTATTGTCCTTCATGTAATAAACCGGTCATTGTTCGCCACGGTTATCAGGTAAAACAAGTGTCCATGCAGGATGGTGCGTGTTCGGGGTGCGGTACGGGAATCAGCGGCATCTGGAAAGTATAACAGCGTATATCATAGCGTGAGTAAGAATGAAAAAACAGACCGGCAGAATACGGTTTTTTGCATCGAAATTAACGGGAGTGCTGCTTATGAGCATGCTTAATTGTCAACAATCACCTGCAGAAGAGACGGTGCGCGAGGCTGTTTTCGCCGGATCGTGGTATGACGCTGATCCGCATGCCCTCCGTTCAAGCATCGAAAAGTATATCGCGTCCGGCACGGCGCTTTCAGCATCGGCCGGAATGCTGATAAGTCCTCATGCCGGGCATGCATATTCGGGACCGGTGGCGGGCAAAGCATATGCCACGGTTTCCCCCGATGTGAAAAGGGTTTTCCTGATAGGGCCGTCTCACCGGGTTTTTGTTCAGGGCTTGTCGATTCCCGGGGTCGATTACTATGCAACTCCGCTGGGAAAGGTGCCACTGGACAAAGAGGTGATCGGTGAGTTGCGGAAGAACAAGCTTGTCGGATCAGACATGCGGGCACATTCTCAGGAGCATTGCCTCGAAATCCAGCTCCCCTTTCTTCAGGTTGCCATTGATTCGTTCAGTCTGATACCGGTCTTGGTAAGCGATGTCCAGCCGGAAACGATTGCCGGGCTTATCAGCCCGTATTATGACGAGCAGACATTGATTGTTGCATCATCCGACTTTGCTCATGTCAACAATGCCGATGAGTGCAGGAAGCTTGATGAGCGCTCGATACAATCAATTATGAACCAGGACCTCGACGGATTTATCGAGGCGTGCGGCGAGACGCCGATCCGCGCGTTGCTTCACCTTTCACGCGAGCGTGGATTGCGGCCGGAACTGCTCGATGCGTGCAATTCACGCGATCTGGTCCCGGGCCCGAAAAACAGCTATACGGTCGGCTATGCGGCAATAGCGTTTGTTTCTGAAAACGGCAGCGACCGACAGCCGGCAGCGGAAGCAGGCCACGCGAAAACCAGCGAGAAAAAAATAGGGCAGCTTAATCAAAATGAAAAGACGTTTTTACTCAAGCTTGCGCGCAGCGGTCTTGAGGCGGCGGTAAACGGATTACAGTCACCGGAGCCCGCTGATATTCCTGCTGTAGCCATGGAAGAAACAGGGTGCTTCGTGACACTTCGGAAACACGGTGAACTACGGGGATGTATCGGGTATATTGAAGGTGTCAAGCCGCTGTACCAGGCCGTAATTGACAATGCCCGGAACGCAGCGCTTGAAGACCACCGGTTTCCTCCGGTCAAACCTGATGAACTTGACGACATTGAGATCGAAATTTCAGTTTTGACAAAACCGGAGCCTGTTCCGTATCAGGACCCCGAGGGCCTTCTTGACAAAATAGAGGCGGGCAAAGACGGGATAATCCTGAACAAAGGATGGCATCAGTCTACCTATCTTCCCCAGGTCTGGGAGCAGATTCCGGAAAAAGAAAAGTTTCTGGAGTATCTTTCCCGGAAGGCTGGAATGCCCTCCGACGGATGGAAAACGGCCGAGGTGAAACGGTATCGTGCAATTCATTTCGAGGAATAACCGTGGTCCTCACACAATAATTTTTGTAACAGGACTCTGCAGCATCGGCGTACAATGCGTCTTTGTACGGGAATCGCTTGCTGTCTTTACAGGAAACGAACTGGTACTGGGGTTTGTCCTGTCAACCTGGCTTCTCTGCTCGGGTATCGGGAGTCTTATCGGCTCAAAATCCCTTCGCTGGGACCCCGCGGTTCTTTTCTGTCTCTATGCATGGTCGGCAATAGCCGGCATGGTTATCCTGCGCGGTGCACGGCTGCTTTTTGAGCCCGGGGAGGTAATCTCCCCGCTGGCTTCACTGGGTATCCTCTCCCTGTGCCAGGGACCATTCGCTTTTGTTAACGGGTACTTTTTCGGGCGACTTTCTCAGGAGCGGGAACGCGCCCGCCACCTGTACCGTTACGAAAACACAGGCAACATTGCCGGCGCACTACTGGTGTATGCCGTAGTGCTGCTGCTTCCGAATAATGCACTGCTTGTTGGTGTCCTCCTCATTCCGCTGCTGCTTCTGACAAAAAAAAACCCACGTATTTCCGGCATAATCGCCGCTGCACTGCTGGTTGCAGTGATGACCGATTCAGTTTCCAGTCAATGGAAGTATGCCATGCCGGTTGAGAAGATTTCATATGGTCGCGAGGGCGAAGTTGCGCGTATCGTTGAGCAGGGCGATACAACATGGCTGTTGAACAATACGGTCTACCGTTCTTCTATGGATGAGGCCTTTATTGAACAGGCGGTGCATATTCCCATGGCACAGCGGGAAAATGTCCGGAAAGTGCTTGTTATATTCGATAAGGGCCATGCCAAAGAGCTCCGGGAATATCCGAAAGCTTCTGTCGATATCCTGGAGACAGAGAAACTTCTTGCAGGCAAAGAAAGCAGGATTACATCACCCGAATCGTATTCACCGGATAAAAAGTATGACCTGATAGTAATGGGTACGGGACTGCCGGAGACCATGCGCGAAAGCAGGTTTTATACGCTTTCTTTTTTCGGGCGGATGAAATCGTTGCTGAGTGACTCGGGCGTGGTATCGTTTTCCCTCGACCTCAGCCGGAATTATTTAAACAGGCCCGAACAGGAGCTTGTGCACGTTACTCACTCGACGCTGTCGACGGTTTTCGATGAAGTGCTGATTTTTCCCGGTGAGGGATATACGTTTATGGCATCGGATTTTCCATTGCATGAAAAGCCGTTGTTGAAAGTACGAACAGATTTTGTGGGGCCGTATATTATGCCGTCGGTGACAAAGGAGCGTTTTGCGGAGGCGAATTCCCTGCCGGAGAAGTCGGCTGTCAGCACGGTGAGCAAGCCTGTAATCCTTGTTGTCGGTTTGCACCGGTGGTTGAAAATGATCGAGACACCCTTGTGGATTTTTCTTGTGATACTCGGGATTATAGTCGCCACGGGAATAATTTTCCTTCCAAAGCGGCCTTCCATGCTTTCGGTGGGCACTAGCGGGTTTGCGGCCGGGACCTATTCCATTGCATTGATGCTTCTGTATCAGGCCGGATACGGTGCGCTGTATTCCCGGATTTCGCTGTTGTTACTTTCACTTACCCTGGGCTTTGCACTGGGCAGTTTTGTGCGCACATTTCCGGTATCCGATATTGCGATCGGACTGTATGTCATTGTGTCTCTGTATGTGTTGACAGCCGTTCCGCTGCAGAGTCAGGGCTTATTTTTTCTGTTTCATACGGGGATGGGTTTTATATGCGGTGCGCAGTTTGTCACACGCAAGAATACGGAGACCGGTTTGCTGTATGCGGTTGACTTGTTCGGCGGGGTCATCGGGATGGCGCTTTCGTCAACCGTTCTGGTTCCGATGTTCGGTGTGATGAATGTCGCGCTGAGTCTGGGCGGGGTAAAAGCCGTTGCGTGGGGGATTACTCAGTTAACGGCTTGTTTTTGCGGGTCGGATGAAGAACACTGCGGCGGCTATTTCTCCGGCAAGCAGCACGACCGCAATTATTACATCGGCAAATAAATACTTCCCACGCACTCACTTACTACCATAAGGTGTGGCACAGTCTTCAGGCTGTGCAGATATCATTTTCTGAATGCACATGCTACATGCGTACGTACGGGAAGTATTTAATTGCCGAAATTAGAAGAATACCAAATTTTTCACAGCAGGATTCCCGTCTCCGC
>WJKA01000207.1 GCA_014729375.1 Chitinivibrionales bacterium | reverse complement strand
ATATAATTTTCTGCAGATTCGGGAAGTATTTCATCTTGTATTCCTGCGACGGCTTGCACAGAAACTCAAAGCAGATGCCTATGCTCTGAAAGGCGGGGTCAATCTCAGGCTATTTTTTCACAGCCCGCGATATTCCGAGGATATCGATTTGGATGCCATGGATGTTCCCTTGATAAAATTGCAGGATACGGTAATGGATATTCTGCGCTCCGCAAGCTTTCACATGGTTCTGCGAACATTTGGCATCAGCAGTATCGGGCTGCCCGATCTCTCCAGGGCCAAACAAACCGAGACCACTCAAAGATTCAAGGTCCATGTGGTAACAGCGGGAGGCGAAGACTTATTTACAAAGATTGAATTCTCCCGCCGGGGCGCCTCCGGCGGTATCCGGGTTGAGCCCGTTTCGCTTGACCCGCTGCGAAAATACCGTCTTCCACCTTTCCTGTGCCCGCATTACGGGGCCGATACTGCTCTTGCACATAAGGTCAATGCATTGGCAAACCGGAGTTCGGTTCAGGCGCGGGATGTATTCGACCTGTTTCTTCTCACTACGCAGCCGGAGCCTGTGCCTGAAACGATACATATCGACCGGCAAATAATTACAAAAGCCATCGATAATGCATATCTGGTCGGCTTTTTGCAGTTTCGCGACACAGTCCTTGGCTTTTTTGCCGAAGAAGACCGCGCTATATACAATAGCGAAAGCCGCTGGGATGAAATCCGGCTGAATGTTGTGCAGCAGTTGGAGAGATTATTGTGAGTCGCGAACCAGTCATCAAATTCATTAAAAAACTTGGGTCCCGCGTATTCACAACGCGGGATATTGCGGCCATTTCCGGCAAAAGCGTCTCAACTGTTGTGCAGGGACTGAAGCATCTCCAGCAGCAAGGCGTTGTCGTGAAGCTGTACCGCGGTATCTGGGCTGAAAGGGGCAAAGAGCCGATTAGCCCGCTGTCCCTGCTTCCATCCCTCCCGGGAGGACATCGCACCTATGTTTCATTTACCACTGCATTGCATATTCATGGTATGATCGAACAGATACCGCGCGATATAACCTGTGCTACGCTCGCCCATTCACGGCTAATCCGGTCCGCGGTTGCGGTATTTTCCCTGCATACAATTTCGCCGGATTTCTTTTTTGGCTTCGACTGGTACAAGCAGACAGGAGAATTCCTTATCGCATCACCGGAAAAAGCGATACTCGACTGTTTTTATTGCGCGGGCCGCAAAAACAGGAATTTCGGCTATCTGCCCGAACTAAGCATTCCTGATAAGTTTGATATCAATAAAGCGCGTTCCTGGACCGAGCGCATTCATGACAGCAGGCTCCGAAAGCATGTTCAAAACAGATTTGACGGGCTGATTCTCGCAACGCGTCAGCCACACCGGCCGGATTGAAGGCGACAGCCCCGCCAGGCATACGAAATCCCCTCACACTGCATACGGCAATTTAGCGGATTTTGAACAGGCCGCACCAAAGCCGGCGCAATTCGCCGCTTGCGCACCCGCGAAACGCACTGTGCTTGCAATATCCGGTGATTAGCGCTGCATTTCTTGTCTGTCTGATATCGCTGCATGCCGACATGCCACCGGAGATACTTCACGCATCAATGTGATATAACCTTCCATAAGTGCAATAATGCAACATTATTTTGCCACCGCAACGCTATTCAAAACGATATAATAAACCATAGCAAAAAGATTATGATAGCGGTCCGAGAGGAGAATATTGCATGAACAAATGCTTGTCGTCTGAAATAAAGGCCGGCCGGGATCGACGTGTACCAATCCGTACAATGGCATTCCACCATACATTCCACCAAAGGAGAACACTATGAAATACTTTTTTTTCATTTATTAAAATATTTTTTGCCTGTTTACATTTATAATTCTCTACATTATTCGCCATACGCATGTTCGTTAAACTTTTTGCCGGGAGGTTATCGTATGACATCACCGCAATTTTTTAAAGAAGTTTCAGCGGCCTACCGCTGTCTGGTATACATTACCCTGCTGGGCTCCGCCGCGCTGTCTTACCCACCGGAGCTTATCGGTATTTTCGGCTGGGATGGCGACCGGCATGCCGCGCTGGCCGAGCCTGATGGTTCGTTCAGGTTGCGCGACAATGGCGATCGAACAATCAGTTTTGACATATTCAACGACCCATCATCATTGAAATGGTACAACCATTCAGGGTATTTGCCCTGCCTGGTCACCGAATTCGATCGCGATAATGCAACGGTCAAGATCATGAATTTCACCGACAAGGTCGCAATCGGCGCCGGAGAATTTCTGATAGCGTATTCACGTGTTTCAATTGCCAATCACGGCAGTACCGCGCTAGCACTCAGTCCCGGCGCACACAACACGGTTGCGCTCAATAATCCCTCAACTACAGTCCCCGCCGGGCAGACCGTGGCATTCGATTATGCCGTAACGCAGGAGATTTTCAATAATGCGAACGCTTATCCCTCGGATTCAGAACTGCGCAACGCCGGGACATGGGACGAACACTTTGCCCACATGCAATCATACTGGGATTCAAAACTTGCCGAAATAGCGCTGATCGGTACTCCCGACGAACAGTTGAACAATGCCTATAAAGCCGGGTTTATTTACATCAATATTGTCAAGGACCTGGTCCGCGGCATGCCGCGCCTCCATGTCGGCGAGAATGGCTATAACACTGTGTACGATCACGATGCTGTCGGTATTGCAGCCGCGCTGTTGAGCATGGGATATTTGAGTGACGCGAAGGATATACTCAGATATGTTCCGGGCGGCAGTGTTCCCAATTCGGGCATGGCCAAAACGCACAAAATCATGTATTCGGACGATGTCTGGAAGCATAACTGGCTCTATGCACTATATCTTCTTAAAACCGGTGATGAGGCACATGTCCGTCAGCAGTGGGATGCGCTGAAGTCAACAGGACGGTTTATCGCCACGGAGCGGACCGGCCCGGGCGGCATCATGCTGGAAACACGCGATATCGACAGTTACGGTTACTGGGTGCTCGATAACTATTCAGCGCTTTTCGGCCTGGCCTGCTATATGAGCAATGCGCACAAGCTCGGTGAGACAGCCGAATACGAATGGGCACGCGCGGAGCACAGGGACCTGCTTGACTCGTGCAATGCGGCGATTGCAAAGCTTCAGACGGGCTACGGTATCGATTACCTTCCCTGCTCCATGTTGCAACCCAACGACAGCAACAGGTGCAGCCGCGCCGATGACGCGAACTGGGCCGCCCCGTTTTTCTTTGGCCGCTGGGGGTGGGACGGATGGCTGGCCGGCGCCGAGCAATATGGTCCGTTCTTTGATCTTATCGATCCGACCTACACCTATGGATTCGAGCGGCTGCGCCAGACCGGCCGTCCGGAAGGCACGTTCGGCGGCTATCCCGGCTATTGCAGCGCCTACAATGCCGGCTATGGCGGCGCAGCGCTGCGCGGCAAAATGCACCGCACAGCGGGAATCAGGGCCTATCAGTTCATGATTGACGGCGCGCAGTCGGGGCCATTCTGCTGGTGGGAAAATATCAGCGACCCCGCACCGACCGCGTGGGAAGGGACGCATCCGTCCGGCGGGGGCGGTTCCTGCCCGCACATGTGGGGGCAATCGGCCTGTTCAAAGGTCCTGCTGGAGTCGATCATTGCCGAATTCTACGACGGTCGCGTGCTTATCGGCCGCGGCGTACCCGATGAATGGCTTGGCGCGGGAGTGCAGGTCGCAAACTACCCGATCAGCGGCGGCAACCGTATGGATGCCGCAATTAAAGCCGTCGATACGAAAAGTATCAAACTGACCGTAAGTGGAGACAGGCCGGCCGGCAATGTGCTGTTCAGTCTTCCCGCGTTCATCGACAATATCGCGTCAGCCTCGTCTGGTACATTCGACAATAACGACGGTACGGTAACCGTCGACCCCTCGCAAACCAGCGTAACGGTGACTCTCACAAACGCGCTGGACAAATCGACATTATTGCGTTTTGGATCAGCAGACCCGAAAACGCCGGAAATTCCCTCATTTTCCCACAACCGATTGCGCATACCGCTGCCGGATTACTGTATAAATAAGCGGGCGCGTGTCGAGCTGCTCGATATGCGGGGGCGGTGCGTATTCTCAGCGACATCGCCGGCAGACCGTGGTCAACACGTGCTGCAGATTCCCTGCCGGGTCGCCGCCGGGATATACCACGTGAGAATAAGCGCAGGCAACAAGCGTACTATCCGCTCGGCTCTTGTGCCATGAATAGGGCAATCATATGCAATAGCCGGCGCCTGAATTATCAGCTTGCAATATTCGCAATATGTTATCCTCCTTACTGAAATGGGGTCGTACCTTACTGAAATGGGGTCGTACCAGTTTTTTTAAAGACAATTGTCTAAATCGAGCTACAATCGACACTTTTTCTCAAATTCAAGGCAAACTTACGCTCTTAGAGTGCATTGTAACCGCGCCAGAAAGGCATCTAAGCGGGATTTTTGCATAAAATATGCAATTTCAAGCAAGACCGACTATCTTGTT
>WJKA01000019.1 GCA_014729375.1 Chitinivibrionales bacterium | reverse complement strand
TTCGGTTCAATTCACCAACTTTGATGAAATCAACAATTCTGTAACCAAACCTGGTGATTATCTGACAGTCAGGTGGAGAAAGACATCTTTTCTTCTCTGCTTTAATGTTTCGTGGGATGGAGGACAGTCGTGGGTACATGTGGGCGGAAACGGCGAAGATGAATCTCAGCAATACCAGCCGATCTGCGAAAGCGATGTCTGCTATGTCTCTTTCACTGTCAGCAGCGACGGCAAAAGGCTTGTTGAGGAGCGAGATCTTTTCTATAATGATCGTATGCCCGGTGGAATGCGTTGCGAAATTTACGAGCATGACCATTCCTATCCGGGGTGGTGCGCTGAAAATATGGATTATTCGCTCATTGATAACGATATGGTTATGAGACTTGCACCCTATGATGATTTCACCAGTGCAGAGAAAAAAGCAGAATTCGCATTCCGTTTCTCTGAAAATGCCACAGCAATCGAATCTGAGAGGAAATCCGCAGCCGCGCAGTTCTCGAAAGAAAATGTTGCGGATGCACGCATAATGCTTATTGATATACAAGGACGCAGGTACATTTTTGATTCGGAAAATGCAGCCATGTCTAAAAGGCTCGCTCCGGGCTGTTACATTCGCTGTCTTGTAAGCGGTGATCAGAAAACCATGTATAGTCATAAGCATGTAATTCAGTAAATCCTGAAGAAAAATGTACGCTGAAGTCTTAAGGACATAATTATGCTTAAAGAAACAATTATTTGGAGCAAAGCCGTTCTTTTAGGCTTCCTGGTATTTTCATCTGTCACTGCAACAAATGCAGGCGGGTACAAGCTTCTTGCGACAGCATCCCAGGTGGAACATTTCTGCGGCACAAAGCAGGCTAAAATTGTTTTTGTTACCAGTGACCATAAAATGTTTTATATTGATTTCGCAGAAAGTGAAAACCCCTCTATCCATGCGTTTCAAAATGTTGCACACGCTGCTGTGCCGATGATTTCGCCCAATGGAGAGTGGGTTGCCTTTGCAACGGGTACCATAGAAGATGCAGCATCAGTAGCTCCGAGCACTGCATGGGTTGTCCGTATGAGCGAGGATGCCTCGCCAATACGAGTGTCACCTGTTGACTCAGGGTTTGTACCTCGCTTTGTACAGGATCAAATCGATATTCCGCGGGTGGTATACTCCACCTGCGGCGATTCCGATAACGGATATATATGGCAGGGGTGTGGGAAAGTTGTCACGAAGCCGGCCGATGGGACATCTTCTGTTGAAACCATCTGGAACGGTGGGAGCTTTCTTGGCGGGCTGTCATTTGACAATCGCTATCTGGTGACTGCTGAAAACTCCCGTAATGCATTTATTTTCGATTTGCAGAATCCTGATTCCGGTCCGGCAATTATTCATAATATTCATGCCAGAAACGTCGAAACACAGGCTGATACGGTGTTTAGCCTGCAAACCTGTAACCCTTCGGTTTCAGCGAGCAGAGTATTTACCGATGCTTTAATGTACCTTGATATGGGCGCCCCTTATGCACTGGCCGGGGATTATGTGAATGATACCCTGGGAAGCGGCTGGGGATTTCATTCCAGGCTTTTTCTCGCACGCTCCGACGGGCGGATTTACAAATTTTTCGACAGTCCCAGAGAACCGAGCGTCTATTCCAATATCTTAAAAGACTCGGCAGATATCTACAATGGCTGGCCCTCTTCCAGCGGAGCACGCTTGCCTTACTCATGGCACCATTCAGAATGGACCAATCATCCCTATTTTGCCTCGCTCATTTTGAAGGTGAACCGGCGGTGGTATCACCCCGATATCAAGCCGATTTCATGGCTGGATCGTGAACGCGGGGAACGACTTCAGCTACTGAATATGAAAAATCGTGAACTTTTCACTGTGCTCGGAATCACCGACACAAGCTATGAGGCAAACAACTCTATAGAATTTGTTCACGCCTGGATAAAAATCGATGATTCCTTCCAGGAAGACGAATCCTGGCTCGAAACGCCGGAAATGGGTTCTGATGTATCGGCAAAACCCGGCCATCGTTACTCAAAAAGCATGATAAGGCATACCGGCGCGCGAACCGAGTTCTACAATGTCAAAGGTCAAAAACTGAACTCATCGCTTAACCGGCCGGGGGGAAACCGAATTATTCCTGCCGGAATTATTATCATGAGAACCGGTAATGGGCAGTCACGAAGACTTTTGGTGAACGGCAAAAAAGCCCATTAGGTCAATTGGGATCGGACCTCAAGTATCTGGACATCCAGTCGTATTCCGCCCAACCACCATACCGTCAACTTCTCCGCTGCGGGCATGACAGTATAACGGCGCATACAAATTTCTCTGCAGGATAAAATCGAGCAGGACAAGCACCAGTGCGCTTGTGTTGAAATTGTAGCTGGTCAACCCATTCCGCAAGGCTTCATCGGTATCATCAAATCCTGCAATCGAGATTTTTGCGGGCACGGAGACCTCTTTTTCCCGGCAATAGCCAAGCGCTGCGCAGGCGACTTCATCGTTGGCTGCAACCCATGCGGTAATCGATTTGTCGCATAATGCCTGGTCGAAAAGTGAACGAAGGGACCGTCTGAATTCGGCTTTGGGGACAATAAATTCCGGCAGTTCATAATCGAACAGCGGATCGAGCACGGCTTTGTATTCCTGGTCCAGATTTTCTGCAATCGTGTGGTAGTATTTCCGGAGTGCATGGTAATCAAATCGCCTGTGCGCTTCGTCAAAATAAGAGTAAATCATGGGCGGTTTGTCCATTGTAAAAGCCTTGACGCCCGCAGTAATTCCCGCTGTTTCGTAAACGGAACAGAGACCGCTCAGCCGGTTTTGAGACCAGATCGACTGGTGAAACGGAGAGAGCCAGGCTATCGAGCGATGGCCCCGGTCCAAAAGGAAGTGGCCCGTCTCTTTGCCTGCTTTCTGCGATACCGCGGCGGTAAAATAGCGGACATTCGGTTTTTTCATCGAGCGGGGTATTTCCCAGTCCCCGACAACATCGTAGAGCGCAACAGGTTTTCGAATCGATGACAGAAAAGCGAACATTTCGCTGTGGCGCTGTATCTCCTTGTTGATCAGCGCACAGTAGACATACCCCAGCACGGCATCATTATCGATGAAATCGCACGGCTGCCTGAGCTGGTCGAAAAGAGTAAAGCGTCCGTCATCAAAACAGATGCCTGTTGTTTCGCATCTGATACGGCTGTTTGAGCACTCGGCTGAAAACTGGCGGAGAAACTGTTCATTGAGCGCTTCCAGGTAGAAATTGCCCCTGATATCACAGGGAATGAGCATGCATATAGATGAGCCTGCTTTTGAGGAGCCAAAGGGGGTGACCATGAATTTTTTATAGTATGGTGAAAGAATGCCTTCGTTGAACAGGAGCGAGATAGCTTTTTTCAGTGTGGTACAGGAGCAGTTATACCATGCTGTCAGCTCTTTATACGACGGCAGTGGGTGGCCCGGATGGAGTCTGCGGTTGTAAATGTCATGGAGCAGTTGCTGCCTGACACGCAACGGGGGCGTAGTTGGCAATTTTGGATCCGGTACTGATTCGTCAAGCAATCCCCCTGATCGATCGTACGCACGTTTCGCTCCCGGGGCGATGCACAGTCGTCGTTTATAGTGCACGATCAGGCCTTCCCCGCGACAGAATGCGACTGCTTTTGTCATAGTCTGCAGGGATACATCGGCAGCTACGGCCATTTCTCTGACTGTTAAAAGACGGGCATTATCGACCCAGTGCCTTTCCGTGAACTCGTTCAGCAGGTAGTGGACCGCTTTTTTGAGCGCGGGGGATGATTTATGAGGCATAATTTTCCAAAATTCGTAATGATAGTTCTAATAAGCGATAACTTAAAGTATATAACCCTTCCACTTCTGATGGCAAGTTTTTAGTATCATTGTTAAAAATCAGTTGGAACAGGTCCTTTTGGGAAGGGAACATGCTATGAAAGATCGCCTGATCAACACCTTTTGCCTGGGAGTGCTCATTTTTCATTCCATGCTTTTTGCCTATCCCGGCACCGGCGGCGCTCCTCTTGGCGGCATGGGGACCGGCTATATTAAATTCGATGCTACAACCGGCTCTTTCAAGCGGGGCGGATGTCCACATGAAGAACATATGCCGGGTGGGCGTCCGGGCTATCGGGAGTGGGACAACAACAGTGCGTTTCATTTCTATGTGAAAGTTGGCGATTCCATATCTGCACTTGAAAAAGTGTCGTCTACCACAGAGGATGCAAAAATTCCTCTATATACTGCGGATTTCGGATCCATACAGAAAGTAAACGTTACCTTGCAGGCGTTTGCGCCGCTCAATTCCGGTGATGAAAAGCTGTCATCATTGCCGCTTGCATTTTTCGAGTTTTTCGCGGAGAATACAAACAGCACGCAGGCGGAAGTTGCGGTTGCATTCGATTTCGATAATAATTTCGGCGGCACAGGGCCTTCGCATGTTGAAAATGGCATTACATGGACCGGTGATAACAATGTGTGTGTGCTGGCAGACTATTCCATTCACGGTCAGGCAACATCGGGACAATCGAAAGCGGATTTTTTCGAAGACGGATTGCTTGATAACAGTGATGGGAACATCCTTGCATCAAAAATCGTGATACCGGCAGGAGTTACCGCCTCGGTACGTTTTGTCGCAGCCTGGCATTTGAGATGGGAATATACCAATGATTTCCGGAAATACCACGGTGAAGGATACTATTACTACAACCATTTCGACTCATCATCGGCAGTCGCACGCTATGGTATCGAAAATTTTGAGCAAATCCGGAACAGCGCGCTTGAGGTAGTCGATAGAACCACTGCCGTCAATCTCCCTTCATGGTACACCGACCGCCTGTTGAATAACCTGTACCCTCTTATCCATAACGCTCAGATGGCTGAGGACGGCCGCGTTGCGTTTATCGAAGGCAAGTATAATATTATCGGCACAATCGACCAGCAGGGGCATGCGCAGATTCCCATGTCGTTCATGTGGCCCGGGCATAACTGGCGTCAGATGGAGTTCTGGGCCCGTACACAATATCAGTCTCCTGCAGACCTTGTGGGGCAAATTCACCATGATTTTAACGGCATGAAGACAAGTTATCTGTGTCAGTGGGATGACTGGCAGCATGATGACTACCCCTACGGCGGGGATAAAACTACCTGGGCTGATCTCAATGCCATGTTCATAATTAGTGTCTATGAAATTTTTCTGGCAACCGGCGATAAAGAGAAGCTCGACAGCCTGTGGACCGCCGTAACGAATACTGCCGGCAGAATTATCCGGATGTGCCGTCCGCAGAGGGCCCCCGCGGATTCTTACCTTCCATACGGCACTCATAGTTCTTATGACCGCCATGGCGGGATGGACCTCTATAACAGCTCGCTGGTCCTTGTTGCATATGCGGCCATGAGCGAAATGGCCCTTGCAATGGGCGATTCCGTAAAAGGTGAGGAGTGGTCTTCAGTTTTTTCGCAGGCAAAAACACAGTTCAAAGAGCGGTTTACCAGCGAAAATGGCTTTGGATCGCAGGAACATCACCTGGCAGGATACCCTTTTGCCCGCTCCCTGGGGCTTCCGTCGATTGTGGATGACAGCATCGCACATGCGGCATTCGATTCGATGTATTCCGCTTATGATAACGGCAACAGCACAGGCTTCTGGCATTTCTATACGGTCGGTCATTTTGCCGATCTGGGCATTGCAATCGGCGAAACCGACAAGGGATTGCAGAATCATCATGCAGACTTTCTTGAGTATTACCAGGACAAACCGCATTTGATTCACTGGCAGGACCTCGATCACGAAGACGGCTATTACAGCTACATGACCGCTCCGGTGGTGTGGCGGTCGCTGCTGCTCATCACAGGGTATTTATTTGACAATTACAACAAACGGCTCTGGATCAGACCCAGCCTTCCATCATCTGTCAATAAACATCTGACAAATGCTCCACTGGTTCTTCCGGGCAATTGGGGCACACTCGATTATTATGAAAACGAAAACAGCGGTGTGTTTTCGCAGCGGATTGAAGTCTCCTGGAAAAATCCTGTTGAGTGCAGAGAAATCGTGCTGAAAAACCCGCTTGAGCAAACTGGCCCGCATGTGGTAGTCAAGCAGGGCGCCGTAGAGAAATCCTGCTCTGTTGTTACCGGAGGTTCCGGGCACGACGCCGTTATCAGGATCACGCTTGATTCACCGATTTTAATTGACAATAGCGGCATTGAAATTAGTGTTAACGCTTCGCCAACTCCTTCGCAAAATTCCCCGGCTGAGACATATCATGCACGCCAAGCTCTCGAACAAGTGCAGATTGATTATCCGTTTGTGATTCTTCCCGCGCCGGCAAAACTGCGCATTGATCTCATAGCCCTCAACGGCAAAAAAGTGTTGACCGCCAATTCGAAAATGTATACAGCAGGCAAGACTAAAATAAAATTGCCTGAAAGCGGTGCGAATGTGTTACCGGCCGGGTTCTATGTTCTGCGAATAACTGAAATAGACAAAAATGATAAAGGCGCCGTGGTTTTAAACAAGGTTTTTCATGCTGTGCAATGAGCATACCTTAAGATTTGTACGGCAATAATTATGGACATACTTTTCCGATACAGATACTTGTGTTTTTCGCATCTTTTAAGGAGGTTGTTTATGAGAGGCTTACCCATCTTTGCTCTTCTTTGCCTTTTCCATTTTACTTATTTCAATGCAGCATCTGCTGCTGACGGGTACGAAGCCCGCGGCAACAGTAATGCAGTATTGTCGTATGAGCTGCTCGAAAGCAGTCACGCATATAATCATCCTTCCAGCCTGGAAATAACCAGAAACAACACCCATATTGCGGCCGCGGCTTGCGGCGATAGTGAAGGTGAAGGTACCCGCATTTGCGTATATCGTAAACCCAGCGGCGGTTCCTGGAGTCAGGTTGGACACTGGGCCCCCTCGGCAGGTCCAGGATTCGATCCTGTTGTTTTCGAGCCGAGTGATCCTGACGCACCGTTAATTCTCTGGTATTACGGTAACTGCTGTGAAGTCCAGTTTATGCGGATTTCTACCGATGACGGCCAAACCTGGTCGGATGAGTTTGAAACTCCTGCTGCACCGTCGGGCTATCCTGCCAATTACAGTGACGGTCGAATTGAAGGTCCTGAGCAGAATCCACCGATGGAACTTCCGGACGGTTCCTTGTTATGCTCAAATTCGTTATATAACGGCAGCAACAACAGGTCAAACATGGTTACAAAAATACCGAAAGACTATTATATGTCACCGGGATTGGCTGGCGGAACGGTTGCCGCACAATGGAGTTTTGTTCAGCCTGAGGGCCTTGGCGGATCTGGCGCGTTTTTAGTATTCGATCCTCCTGCTTATCAGAAACTCGGACTGGTAATTCGTCCATGGGCAGGTCCAGGAAAAGCGCATGCCCAATCGGAAATACTCTTTTCGAGTGATGGCGGAGATAGTTGGTCTTCCACCAGTAGTCTGGAAAACCGTGGAGCTAAAATGAGAGCGGGAAACACGGCCCTGAGCATCGATGAATTCGGTGGACCACAACAAGGATGGCACCTTGCCGCGTGAGCCGCGGGGCCCTGCGGCCAATGGAGAAGCCATATCGCTATCTATGCTTCAAATGATGACGGCCAGAGCTGGAAAAGCGTGCTTGATATCAAGACAGGCACGAATGGTTTCGGCACCAATTCGAACCACCAACCCAATGGTGAACAAGCTGACCCGACCTTAATCCAGGACCGGAATACCAGGCATATACATCTGCTATGGACCGGACGCACACACGGACGGGGCGCTGCCCATGCGGTATTCGATCCAGCGCTTCTCGTCGGCGAATCAGCGACCAGGATACATTCATCGGCAATCACCGAACGGAATTACACGATAAACAGGCTGGGAAATTCCCGGATCGAATTGTACCTTCCCCGCACTGCTGTAGTACATGCCGGTCTGTATGACCTGAACGGCAGGCTTGTCAATGCGTTGATTTCCGAAAGTCTGTCCAGCGGTACTCATACGTTTGCGGCCGGAAATCAGGCTCTTTCGGCTGGAAGCTATCTATTTAAATGTAACGTTGACAATTTGGTGAAAACACAAAAAATCGTAATATCAGACTAACAATAGGAGGCAGTAGATGAAAAAGAGCAAAATATTCCTGATTTTAGCAACCACGGTTTTACTATTGGCAGGGCATGTGTTTGGAGCATGTGAGTGGTTTCGTTCGGTTACCCGGCCCCGGGCCTGGGTGGAGGTCTGCGCAGAGCAGTTGCCGGACGCCAATGCCGATCCCAACGGTTTTACGGCATACGAGCCCGCTGAATTTTCTACAACCAGATGCAGGATCGGCGACACTCTGGCGTTTAAATTTACTGTTGGGAGAAATGCCGATTCCGATGGGTTGGGATATGGTCACCTTACCCGCCAGGATGCGCGCTGTGGTGGAGTAAAAAATCTGAATAGTACCGATCCCGGTGCAATATCATATTATATGTTTCCAAATACCGGGCAGGAATGCTGGCGGGGAATGTTGTTCTATCCAGGTAACGAGGAAGGTTTTATATTCAACTCGCCGAGTGTGCGTGATAAAATTGGCTTTGACGGCTCGCGAAACAACCTGATTACCCTGCGAATGGTATCGATGATGAATATTACCTGGAAGAACAGCCGTTGTGGATCGTCTTTTCGCAGTACCATAAGGCCACCCCGCTGTATTACTGTATCGATGCCCGCCCCGGCGCCGTCAGGGCGGACGCAAACATCAAATCACCCATAGGCGATATAATTTCGGTATCCCGAAACTCTGGTAACTTTACGATTGAGTTCCCGGGCAACGGCATATCTTCTTTCTCAATAAATGCAATCGACGGCAGAACATTGTTTCACAAAAGTATTGCAAACAAATCGGCAGCAGTGCCGCTCAAGGCTTTGCCTTCGGGCGCCTATATGCTGTTTGCAAAATGCGGCGGCTCATCAATTGTAAAGAGCCTGATTGTGCCCTGATTGATAGCGCAGCCCAATCTTCGTCACGGGGAAATATCATATAAGAGTTGCTGAAAGCGGCTCTATGAAGAATTCTTCCAGGGGAATTCCAGTACCTCCGATGATTACAGGGGTGACATTGGTATAGCTCTCGCAAAATTTTCTTAATCCTCCAATGCTTTTTGCTCGATTTGATTTTACCTCAATCGCCCAGATTTTTTTTGCAGACGAAACAATAAAGTCAACCTCATAATTTCTATTTCTCCAGTAACGCACAGAATACATGCCGGCGGGTAAAGAATTCATTAAATATCCTCCAACAGCATTTTCTACAAGCCATCCCCATAACTCAGTATCATTCATGGCCGCTTCAAAAGAATGTTCCAGCATCGATGATACAAGTGCATTATTCCACGCTATCAATTTTGGACTACTGCCTCGTTTCATACTTTTATTACCGTGATATCGTTCCAGTCCGGAAACAAGAAAAGCAGACTCAAGTATTGCAAGATAATGCGCAAGGGTTGTTGTATTTCCAGCATCCTGCAATTGCCCCAGCATTTTATTAAAAGACAAAATATGAGCGGGATAGCTCATTGATAATAAAAACAAATGCCTTAAAAGAGCAGGCTTGGTTATCAC
>WJKA01000206.1 GCA_014729375.1 Chitinivibrionales bacterium | reverse complement strand
ATCGACATAACGAAAACGGACCCTGAGAAAATCCGGTCTGGTTGATTCAACGCAGGATAAGCGAATCCGTCAGATGCTTGGTCAATGACAATAAACGATTACTAAAACAGACACAAGGAGTATCAGATGCCACGAGCCAAAACACGTGTTGCTTCACGCGCACGACGAAAACGGATTATCAAATCGGCCAGAGGATATTTCGGTAAACGCAAAAACTGTATTCGCACGGCCAAGGATGCTGTGGTCAGAGCGGGAACATATTCCTATGCCGGAAGGAAGCAGAAGAAGCGCAACTTTCGCTCTCTCTGGATAATGCGGATCAATGCAGCAGCCCGTCAGAACGGGACTACCTATGCAAAATTGATTGATGGCCTTAACAAAAAGGGTGTCACGCTCAACCGGAAAACACTTGCTCATCTGGCGGTGAATGAACCCGAATCATTCACACAGTTGATTGAGCAGGTCACCGCATAATCATCTGTTTATGGCACGGGAGGATGCAAGCACACTCGAAAACCTTGACACGCTCCGGAAAAAGATTTTTTCCGACCTTGAGTCTGCCACCGATTCTGCGGCTCTTGAATCGTTCCGGATAAAGTATCTTGGGAAAAAGGGAGCGCTGCGCGCGCTACTCAAAGGTCTGAAAAACATTCCCGCAGAGCGTCGGAAAGAATACGGTGCGCGCGCAAATCAGCTTCGTGCCGAAACAGAGCAGGCATTTTCCTCCCGCACCCGGCAGAAAAAAGCGCGCGGCGACCAACAATCATCCCCGTTTGACCCATCGCTGCCCGGATACCCTTTTCCGCATGGAAGCATACATCCGCTGACAAAAATCCGCAATGAAATCAGGGATATTTTCATTTCCATGGGATTTGATGTTGCGTATGGGCCGGATGTAGAATCGGATTTTTACAATTTTGCCGCGCTCAATTTCCCGCCGCACCACCCGGCACGCGACATGCAGGACACATTTCTTGTATCTCCCGAGGTTGTTCTTCGAACACACACGTCGCCCGTGCAAATCCGGATAATGGAGGAACAACAGCCGCCCATTCGCTGCATCATGCCCGGCCGGGTCTACCGTCACGAAGAAATCAGCTCACGCAGCTATTGCATTTTTCACCAGGTTGAAGGTCTTTATGTTGATCGTGACGTTTCATTTGCAGACCTGAAAGGCACGCTCCTCTGGTTTGCCCGCCGGTTCTTTGATGAAAAAACACATATCAAGATCCGTCCGAGCTTTTTTCCTTTTACCGAGCCGAGCGTAGAAATCGATATCGAATGTTTTCTCTGTAAAGGCGCGGGCTGTTCGGTGTGCAAGCAGAGCGGCTGGCTCGAAATACTCGGCGCAGGAATGGTCCATCCGAATGTCCTTGCCTCCGGCGGAATCGATAGCGAGCACTATACGGGTTTTGCTTTCGGCATGGGTATAGAACGAATTGCATTATTGAAATATACTATTGATGACATACGACTGTTTTTTGAAAACGACATCCGTTTTCTTCGCCAATTTTAGCTGCAAAGACATGCTATGCTGATACCGCTTGAATGGCTCAAAGAATTTGTTGACATCTCCGTCCCTGTAGAGCAGTTGGCGGATGCGATTACCCGGGCGGGCCTGGAAGTTACCGCGGTTTCCACTGTTCACATACCCGACGGAGTGAAAGTGGCCCGGATCACTGCAGTGCGGCCTCATCCCGACGCCGACAAGCTGTCGCTGTGCGATGTTGACATCGGGGCCAAGTTGACGATTGTGTGCGGTGCGCCCAATGTCAGGGAGGGCATGCTCGCACCTCTGGCAACAGTCGGCACGCAGCTTGCGTCTGAATGTAGGGTTAAGAAAGCAAAAATCCGCGGCGTTGAATCATCAGGCATGCTCTGCTCCGAAAAAGAACTGGGGCTTTCCGACGACCACAGCGGAATCATGACTCTTCCGGAGGAGTATGCTGCCGGCGAAGAGCTGTCAAAATATTATCCGGACCAGCCTGTTATCGAAATAGAAATAACGCCCGACCGCGGGGACTGTCTCAGCATGCTCGGTGTTGCCCGCGAAGTGTCCGCAGTACTCTCCGTTCCGCTCAAGGACACTGCGCTGCGGCCTGAAGAGAGTGGCGATAAAATAACAGATGCGCTGAAGATCGAAATAAAAAATGCACCGGCGTGCCCGCGCTATCTCGGACGATTGATTTCAGGAGTTATTATAGGAGAATCGCCGTCATGGCTGAAACACCGGCTTCGTTCGGCCGGATTGCGGCCGATCAATAATGTGGTCGACATCACGAACTATATCCTTCTTCATTTCGGCCATCCCATGCATGCATTTGACTACAACCGCATTAGCGGAAAAAAAATTATAATTGATAACGCGCGGGAAAACCAGAAATTTACTACCCTTGACGAAACAGAGCGCACGCTTGTTGCCGACGACTTGCTTATTTACGACGGCGAACAGGCAGTCGCACTTGCCGGCATCATGGGCGGGGAAGGCTCCGCTATTTCCGGATCGACAACCGATGTTTTTCTTGAGTGCGCATATTTTGATCCGGTCACCATCAGAAAAACATCAAAACGACTGGGGCTCTCCACCGACTCATCCTACCGGTTCGAACGCGGCGTCGATCCGGACCGGGGACTGGTCAACGCCCTTGACACAGCCGCCGAGCTTATCAGACGCTGTTCCGGTGGAACAGTGGCGACCGGCATGATCGATGCCTGCCCATCACCATGCAAAAAACGCACTGTTACACTCAGACCGTCCCGGGTAACGCGCCTGCTCGGAGTGGAAATCGGTAAACAATCGCTTATCGAATATCTTTCATCCCTGGGCATACAGCTTGTACACGATCACGGTGAGCGGCTTGAATTCAGCATACCCCTGTATCGTCATGATATAAGCTCCGAAGTTGATTGCATCGAGGAAGCCGGAAGACTTTACGGATACGATAATATCCCGTCGGCCGACCGCGCACCGGTTTCACTCTCGGTACACCCCTCGCGTGTCGAAAAAACGATCGATATGATCAACAGCACACTTGCCGCTATGGGATTTCACGAAATTATTACCGACGGTATGACTTCGGAAAAAATCCATGCTTTTATGACTCCGCACAAGGAGCCGGTCCGGATCATGAACCCGCTTAATCCGGACATGGCACTGTTGCGTACAACCATGCTCAGTGGTTGCCTGAAAACCATAGCGTATAATATCCACAGAAAAAACTCTGACAGCAGACTGTTTGAGGTGGGAAGAACATTTGAGCAGAAAACAGGCGCGCAGCTTCCCGAAGAACGCGACATGCTTGCAATTATTCTTGATGGCAATTTTATACCCGGTGCATGGAATGCCCACAGTCTTCCCGGCGATTTTTATGTAGTAAAAGGAATCGTTGACAGCCTCGTGCGCGCACTTGGACTGGCGGCACCAGAATATGATTCCGGCGCGAGCCTTCCCCCGTATTTTGATACCACATCGTCGGCACTGCGAAGCACCGGCTGCATTTCAGGAGCAGTTGGAACAATAAAAAAAGAAGCCTGTGCACTGTTTGATATCCATACCGATATTTACTTTGCAGAACTGGATATCACCGGTCTCCTGAAAACCGACAGAACACTCCCGGAATACAAGCCGCTGCCCAGGCACCCTGCCCTGGAGCGTGATTTCTGTTTTGTTATGGATGAATCCATTCAATCGAAGCAAATCGTCTCGGAAATACACGCACTCTCACCACTTATTGAATCTGTTGTTCCCTTTGACGTATACCGGGGAGAAAAAGTCGGCTCCGGCAAAAAAAGTATTGCCTATTCAATATCCTTCAGAGCACCGGACCGCACACTGGCGGAAAAAGAAATCGAGCCCCTGTGCCGGTCATGTATTGCTTCCCTGAAAGAAAAATACGGAATCGAATTGCGGGTTTAATGTTTTTGACATATTTGGTGCACCATGATAAAATTTTAAATCAAACATTTGATAAGCATGGCAAGCATCTTTTATTTTGGAAAGTAAGAAACTGTTATTCGGGAGAATAGCAGATTTATCTAAAGAATTGTATTAAACTTCTTGCGCATAACCATTTTTCTTACAGGGAGTGAATAATTGTCTATTGAGATCCTTACCGAACTCGAAAATAAAGTTGAACAATTAATAAAGGCATTAGAAGACTCGAAATCTGAATCTGACAAACTCAGAAAGGAAATTGAGGATAACGATACAAAATTTACTGAAATAGAAACACAAAAACAAGACCTGGAAAAGGAATTGGATTCTTTGAGAGGTGGTATTGAAGACCGGCAGCAGAAGCTGGATCAGGCCGCCGAAAAGGTTCAGGCAATTTTGCAAAAGCTTGAATCAATTGAGTAGAGAGTTTTCACGAAACCTTAACGTGGGAGGCAAATGAGTCCGTCATCCCCGCAAGGTAGCCGTGTTGTTATTTTTGGCAATGAGTATTCGATAAAAGGCGATGTAGACAGCGAAACGACCAGACGGGTCGCTGACTATGTCAACCAGAAAGTATCTGAGGCCCAGAAGAGCGGTTCTTCACGGGATAAGTTGAAAACAACGATCCTTTCGACAATGAATATTGCCGGAGAACTGTTCGAATACAGAGGCAGATGCAAGAGTCAAATCAAAGAACTCAATGCTGTTAAGGACAAAGCGCAATCAATCAATAAACGAATAGATGATGCTTTAGACTCTCTCAGGTCCTGACCCGGGCGTTTGCCCGGTATTGCTTTAATCAGCAGCTTGATCAGCCCCCTTTTCTCAATTGCCGGTATATGGTTTAAAAACCATCCTCTGAGCGGAATATTTCCCCCAGGCCATAGAATAACCGGAGGTTGTCATGAGTATAGCGCTATACATTATTATTGGCGTTGCCGTCGCCGTATCCGTTGCAGCGTTTATCATCGGGTTTCACTGGCGGGCTATTGTAGACAAAACATACAAAGAAAAGAAAATCGAGGAAGCTGAACAGGAGGCCGAACGTGTCATAAAAGAGGGGCAGAAAGAGGCTGAAATTCAGAAAAAAACAGCGATTCTCGAGGCAAAAGACGAATGGTTCAAGGCCAAGACCAATTTTGAAAAGGAAGCTGCCCGCAAAAAAGACCATCTTCGACAGCAACAGCAGGCAGTAAAAGAAAAAGAGCTGGATATTAAACGTCGTGAAGAAACTATCAGCAAGCGGGAAACCGAATTTGAGGCACGGGAAAGCTTTTTGAATTCCAAAGAAACGACGCTTCGCACAAAAGATAATGAGCTGACCCGGCTTATCTCGCTGGAAAATGAAAAACTCGAGAAGATATCTCAGACAACCATGGAAGAAGCGAAAAAGATGCTTCTTGAAAACCTTGAAGGCCAGGTCAGGTATGAGAATGCTCAGATGATCAAAGAACTCAAGGACCAGGCGCGTGATGAGGCCGAACGGGAGTCAAAGGAAATAATTCTTCAGGCAATACAACGCTCCGCGGCCGACACGACGGTTGAATCCACGGTCTCTGTTGTGCATCTTCCCAGCGATGAGATGAAAGGGAGGATAATCGGCAGGGAAGGCCGGAATATCAGGTCTTTTGAGGAAGCGACCGGCATTGATGTAATCGTCGACGATACACCTGAGGCGGTAATTCTTTCGGGGTTTGATCCGATCAAGCGCGAAATCGCACGGATCGCCCTTGAAAAGCTTATCGTTGACGGCCGCATTCATCCGGGGCGCATTGAAGAGCTTATTAAGAAGAGTGAAAAAGAGCTTGAGAAAAAAATGAAGGAGGCTGCTGAAGAAATTATTTTCGACCTTGATGTCCATGGGTTGAAGCCGAGGATTGTTGATCTTCTGGGAAGACTGAAATACCGGGCATCCTACGGCCAGAATGTTCTTCAGCACAGTAAGGAAGTTGCAATTCTTGCCGGTTTGATGGCCACGGAACTGAATGTGGACCCCAAGGTAGCGATCAGGGCCGGGCTTCTGCACGACATTGGAAAAGCAATCGATCGTGAGGTTGAAGGTACGCATTCGGAGCTGGGCGCGGAACTGGCAATGAAAAACGGAGAAAACGAAATTATCTCCAATGCAATTGCCGCACATCATGAAGACGTCGCGCCGATTTCGCTCTTCCCGATTCTTATCCAGGCGGCTGACACAATCTCCAGTACCCGTCCGGGCGTACGGAGAGAAACACTGACAAATTATATAAACCGCCTGACAAAACTTGAAGAGATTGCCGATTCATTTCGCGGGGTCAGCAAATCGTATGTTATCCAGGCCGGCCGCGAAATCCGCGTGATGGTCGAACCGCAGAATGTCACCGATGCCCAGTCTGAAGAAATGGCCGGTCAGATTTCAACGAAAATCCAGGATGATATGGAATACCCGGGCCAGATCAAAGTAACGGTTATCCGGGAAAACCGGTATACGCATTACGCAAAGTAACAATCAGGAGCAGAATTATACAAATGACGGACCATCGAACATCTCAGGATGCTGCAATTCACTACTGCTCTGCTCCTCTTTTCTTCAGATATTTCATGCGGAGACCGAAAAATGAGAATCCTTTTTGTTGGTGATGTATTCGGGACAATCGGGCGGCGGATACTTGCCGAGCGGCTCTCTTCACTGAAAACAGAGCTTGAAATCGACCTCTGCATAGCCAATGGAGAAAACGCTGCCGGCGGAAGCGGTTTGACGAATAACATTATTAGAAAATTCCGTAAATACGGCATTGATATCATCACCAACGGCAACCATATTTTCGCCAACCAGGATTGCTTTACAAATCTCCAAAATGACGAATTTGTACTCCGGCCGCATAATTTTCCCGACGGCAATATTGGAAAAGGCACAGCCGTGTATACCATGGAAAATGGAACAAAGGTCGGCATTCTCAATCTCCAGGGGCGGACTTTTTTTCACGAGATTACCGACTGTCCGTTCCGCATTGCCCGGACAATAATCAGTGAGCTTTCGAAGCACACTCCTGTTATTCTCATCGATTTTCATGCTGAAGCCAGCAGTGAAAAGAAATCACTCTTTTATTACCTTGATGGGAAAGTGAGCGCGATAATCGGCACTCATACGCATATTCAGACTGCCGATGAAATTGTATCGCCGAACGGAACTGCATATATAACCGATGCGGGCATGACCGGGCCTGAGAACTCCTGTATCGGGGTCAAGCCCCAACAGGTGATACAAAAATTCATCCTTCAAACGCCGGTCAAGTTTGAGCCGTCAAGTGACGGTCCCATGCTTAATGCAGTGATGGTCGATATCGAAGAATCCAGCGGCAAAGCACAAGCAATATCGCGAGTTTACGAACGGATATCATTCACATGAACAATCATTCCGGCGTTTTTTTTCCACCGAAACAAACCGATCGTCCTTACACAGTCAGCGAGATCAACAGGGGTATTGCCACGATAATCGAGAGCGGCAATACGCTTGTGTGGGTCGAGGGTGAAATTTCCAATTTCAAGCGCGCATCATCCGGCCATTGCTATTTCACCATGAAAGACGCCGGCAGCCAGATTTCCTGCGTTATGTGGCGTTCGACGTCGATGCAGCTTACATTTGACATTGAAAGCGGCATTGAGGTCATGGCGATTGCTTCGGTCAGGGTGTATCAGAAAGGCGGCCGGTATCAGCTCGAGATCCAACGAATGCAGCCGTCGGGCCTTGGTGCGCTGTTCGCCGCGTTTGAAAAGCTTAAAAAGAAGCTCGAAGCAGAGGGGCTGTTTGACAAAAAACACAAGAAGCCGCTTCCTGAGACAATATCACGGCTGGCAGTAGTTACGTCAAAACAGGGAGCTGCTGTTCGTGATATAATTAAAGTTGTGCATGCCCGTGCTCCGCAGACCGATATTATTATTCGCGACACCCCGGTCCAGGGCGACAAAGCCGCACGGGAGATTGCAAACGCGATTAATGAATTCAATGCCCGGGAAAAAATCGACTGTATTATTGTGGGACGCGGGGGCGGCT
>WJKA01000205.1 GCA_014729375.1 Chitinivibrionales bacterium | reverse complement strand
GAATGTGAAACATGGCGCCCTGGCGTTCGGGACCGATCCACACCAGGTGGAGTCTATTACCAGGAGCATCAGGAAAATCACCCCAAAGCCACTCATCATTAAACTGACGCCTAATGTGACCGATATAACATCGATTGCAAAAGCGGCTGAGAACGGCGGGGCTGATGCTGTATCATGCATTAACACGCTGGTCGGCATGGTGATCGACACGAAACAGAAAAAGCCGGTACTTCCCGGTAATACCGGCGGCCTGTCCGGTCCGGCAATACGCCCGGTGGGCGTGGCAATGGCCTGGAAAACAGCCCGTGCCGTGGCTATTCCGGTCATCGGAATCGGCGGCATCGCGGGTTTCGATGATGCTCTTCAGTATTTCCTGGCCGGAGCATCCGCAATTCAAATCGGAACCGGTATGTTTATCGATCCGCAAACACCGGCAAAAATCCTCCATGACCTGGAAACATTCTGCAGTGAAGAAGCAATACATTCCATACCGGAAATCACGCGGCTGTGTGGCAGAAACCGGAGCATGTAACAAAAACAGGTGCCGGCTGCTGTGCATCTTGTTATCTATTGACTTTATTTATATGCTGACACTTTGGTATTTTAAAAGTTTCATTATTGCACAGGAATTTATTGCATGAGAACAATCACCGATCTCCGTATAGCTTTGCTGGTCCCGCTGATTTCTTTTCGCATGGTTGCGCAACAGCAAATACCAGGCAGCCTTCAGGAACTCAAATCCACATTTCAGAAATCGCAGAGCCAGACCCAGACTATGGTCGAATCAAGGGATATCCTCCCGGGTATGGCCGAATCCGATCTTGCAATGAAAAACGGCCAGCTCCAGCCCAGGATTGTTCTGGATAAAAGGATTATTCCTGAGGAATATATACTGGGGCCCGGTGATGAGCTTACCATATCTATCTGGGGCAATACCGAAAAGGAATACCATCTTCTTATCAATACCGAGGGAAATCTGAGCATACCGCTAATCGGATTTGTCGAGCTTGCCGGCAAGAGTCTTTCGCAGGGCAAAGAAGATATCAAAAAAGAACTGCTGAAAGTGCATAAGAACGTCCGTATCTCGATTGTTCTGTCGGCCGTACGCAGGTTCAAAGCTTATGTTGTCGGCGAGGTTGAAGAGCCCGGCGGGTATATAGTTACCGGGGTCACACGCGTTTCCGACCTTATCGATGCCGCAGGCGGGATAAAGGGCTACGGAAAGCAACGGTATATCCTTATTGAAAACGATAATGCAGAAACCCGGTACGCAGATTTGAACGCGTTTCTCTCAAGCAATGCGATGGAGGCCAACCCGTATCTTGTCGAAGGCGACCGGGTGCTGGTACCGAAAAAAATGGAGTTTGTAACTATCCGCGGCGCGGTGCAGCATTCGGGCCAATATGACATTCTCGATGAAGAACCGCTTTCCGGTATCATTGAAGCTGCAGGGGGAATAGCCCGGGGAGCGGACACGGGCAAAATCCTTGTTACCCGTTTTGTAAACGATCATGACGAACTCGAGCATATTACGCTCAGCCTTTCAGAAGCCGAAACATTCCTGATAAAAAAAGACGATCGCATATTTATTCCTCGTATCCCCGAGTATCGGGTGCACCGCAAAGTCGATATCCGCGGTGAAGTGAAATTTCCCGGCACCTATCCGATCCAGAAAGACAAAACAACGCTCCTTGATATCATTAATATGGCCGGGGGCCTGACCAGCGACGCGTATCTTGCCGGAAGTAAAATTGTCAGGAGGACCTTTAACAAAGTCGGTTACAGAGAATTCGAGCGGCTCAAAGCAGTACCAGTTCTGGCACTTACCCCGATCGAGCGGAGCTATCTCAAGTCCAAGCTTACCGAAGAAGAAGGGATTGTCAGTCTCGATTTTGATGAGTTGATTAACAACGGTGGTCGTGACTATTATAATATCACGTTACGGGATGACGACGTTATTACGATCGCGCGCAAGAGTCTTTCGGTAAAGGTTACCGGCGCGGTAATTTCCCCGGGCCTGATCAGCTACAAAAAAGGAAAAAATTACAAGTACTATATCAACAAGGCCGGCGGGTTTAATACCGATGCCAGAAAACGTTCGATTATGATAATCAAGGGCGGCACCGAAATCTGGCTGAAGCCGCGCAAAGTGGAAACAATCGAAGCCGGTGATGCAATCTGGGTGCCGGAAAAGCCTTATCAGGACACCTGGACCTTAACCAAAGATATAATCCTTATCCTCGGGTCGGTCGGCACACTCCTTATGTCGTATATTACTATCTCAGAAGCTATCAGTGATTGAGCACGTGACTCTGGAAACCAGAAAACCGTTTCATTTCCTGAGCGCAGTGGTCCTTCTCTTGCTTTTATTCTCCTGCTCAACAGCACCGCGCTATACCCGTAATTCCGGCCCGCACCGGCGCAACCGCACCCCGGCTGTAAAAGCGGAACGGATTTCCGGCAGCAAAATGCGCGGGGTCGCGTCATACTATGGACGCAAATTTCACGGCAAGAAAACGGCCAGCGGCGAACGGTTCGATATGTTCGCCCATACAGCCGCGCATCGCTCACTTCCATTCGGAACAAAGGTCAAGGTCACGAACCTTGACAACGGCAAATCGGTAATCGTCACAATCAACGACCGTGGCCCCTATAAAAAAGGACGAATCATCGATCTTTCAAAAGGCGCAGCGCGTAAAATCGGCCTGGTCCAGACCGGAACGGCCCGGGTGCGGCTCGAAATAGTCAAATGAGATTTTTCCCGCTTGTACACTATCTGCCGACAGCAGTGGGATTGATGAAAAATTTCATTGCTCGCCGGGCAATCTATCCCTTTTATGCATCGTTTAAACTGACGACACGGTGCCATTTCGGGTGCCCGTTCTGCAACGTGCGTCACAATCAAATCCCCGACCTTCCAACACGCGAAATCAAGCTGATTATGGACAACCTCTCCCGGTCATCGGTCCTCATGACCAGCTTTGAAGGCGGCGAGCCGCTGCTCCGTGAAGATATCGGGGAACTGCTCGAATATGCCTCCCGGTGCAAATTCTATCTCCTCTTTACAACCAGCGTGCGGAACCTGCTTGACTTTCCACTGGACAACTATGCGCGGCATATCGATTTTTTCCACGTTTCTATCGATGAAGGACACAACAATCTTGACATGTACGACCTGCTACCGGCACTGGTCAAACTGCCAACCCAGGTTTCAGTTCAGGTAGTCGTCACAAAAAATACTGTCGCAGCCCTGGAAAGCAAGGTACAATGCTGCTATGACTGCGGCGCAAATATCGTTATTATACCCGCTGCACACATGGACAATACCGACGATTTTTTCCCTGATATCGATGCTCTGGAACGGCAGATTCTTGAACTCCGGAAAAAATATCCGAAAACAATTCATACGCCCCACGGCTACTTTGCTGCATACCGGAAAGGAAAATGCTCATCAGCATCGATCATAATCTCTCCGGACGGTTTCCTGTATTACCCCTGCCATATCCTCGGGGAAAAAGGACCCGATTTGCGCACAACAGACCTCACACAATGGCTCGCAAGCAGTAAGGCTGCTGAACAACGCAAAAAAATGAAAGCATGCACGCGCAACTGCGGATGGTACCAGTATTATTCTATTGATGCGTATACCTCACTCCGCTCTGCCTGTGAATCACTGGCGCCAATGATTGCAAAAGCAAAGAAAATTCACCACAGAACAGGCACAGAGTTCACAGAAAAAAACATGTGATTTTAAAAGAATAATGAATTAAGCTACGCAGTATGATACAAGCGATCACCGAAATAGTTCTTATCGGAAATGCTTTTTATATTAGTAAACCTCTGTGCCTCTGTGGTGAATCTGTATTCTGCAGCCAAGCGACCTGTTTTCAGGATTGGAGGATACTCAGCACCTCACGAAGCCCTTTTATGGCTTCTTCTTTTGCACCGTTCCGGACCGGAGCAAAAAGATTTGTCTGGGCATGATGGTGTGTTTCCATTACTTTGTTGCCGGCAAGCTTTTTCTTTGCGCCCGGAATAGTGTACTGCTCTTCATACAGAAGCTTTTTTATATATCGAATGGTTTCGATATCTTTTTCACGGTATGCGCGATTACCCGCCCTGTTTTTTTTCGGGCGAAGCTGCGGGAATTCACTTTCCCAGTACCTCAGCACATGTGGCTCAAGTTCTGTGCGCGAACAGACCTCGCTGATGGAATAGTATGTTTTTTTCGTTTCATCCATACCGTCGCGCCATCACTTAGTATACGACTTAAGGTTATTCCCTCAACATATTGAACAACAAAGATTTAACGACAATAGTTAATTCTATATTATGGGTGGGTGATTTTGCAAGAAGATTTTATACTTTTTTGCCGGCCCGGTGCAGAGAATATTCACTGGAAATCCCGGGTTTACCAGCGTTCCGGCTTGAATTCCCGCATCATGAGATCACGTGCAGCTTCTCTGGCAGACTTGTTTTCAAACAATGATCTGTATACCTCGGTAGTGATCGGCATTTCAATTTCATATTTTCCGGCGAGTTCATACACCGATTTCGTTGTTTCAACTCCCTCGGCAACCATCACCATATTTTTCAGCGCCTGTTCAAGGCTTAATCCCTTGCCGATCATCTCGCCAATCTTCCGATTTCTGCTGTGCTTGCTCATACAGGTCGTTATCAGATCACCGATACCGGCAAGGCCGGAAAACGTACGCTCATCCGCGCCCATCTTTTTTCCAAGCCGCACCATCTCGACCATACCGCGGGTCAATATCGCGCCTTTTGTATTGTCCCCGAATCCAAGGCCGTCACAAATACCCGCGGCAACGGCAATGACATTCTTCACCCCCGCGGCAAGCTCTACCCCGACAACATCGGTATTCGTATAAACGCGAAAAGAGTCGGTGGAAAATTCGCGTTGAACCTCTTCTGCAAGCGCTCTGTTGTGCGACGCCGCCACCACTGTTGTGGGTATACCCCTGGATACTTCTTCTGCATGCGACGGCCCTGAAAGCACAACAATTCGGCTGTCGGACAAACCTGAAATTTCCCCGGCAAGCACCTCAGACATCAGTTTCAGACTGCCGCATTCGATACCCTTGGAAACGATTATCCAGCACCGGACATCAGAAATGCCGGTACGCGGAACCGACCCGGCAATGGCTTTCATTGTACTGCGCATAGTCTGTGCGGGCACTGCACAAATAACATAATCGGCATCGGCAAACGCCTGGCTGATATTGTCTGTAATAAATATTTCTTCCGGGATACTGATGCCGGGAAGTTTATTGGCATGCTCCCGTTTTTCATTGAGCATTGCAGCATCATCAGAATTAAATTCCCACATCGAAACCACATGTCCCCGCCGTGACAAAAGCACGGCCAGTGCAATCCCCCAGCTTCCGGCCCCAAGAATTGTCAGTCTCACTTCTTGCTCCTTACCAGTTCCGCTGTCCAAACCGGATTACCGCCGCATGCTCCTGCCCGGCGGCCTGAACGATATCCTGACCGGACAGCCTGCAAAATCATAGTTCTCATAAATTTTATTGACAAGATATCTTTTGTACGATGAAACGACTTTCAGGTGATTTGAGGTATAAAAATAAAACATTGGATATGTTGCTGCGCGCTGCTTTCCGGCAAGTATACGAATTTCTTTGCCACCGGTCACCGGATGGGGTTTTGCCCTGACCCAGGCATGGACTTTCTCATTAAATTCTTTTGACGGTACTTTGTGCTGCATTCTCTCTTGTACTGCCAGCGCTTCATCCAGAATTGCCGTCACCCGCAAACCGGTGAGCGCCGAAATTGAAATCATGGGTACATTCCTCAGTTCGATACAGCCATGCCTGGCATTTGCGCACATTCGGTCGAATGTTTTCGAATCCTTTTCAACACGATCCCACTTGTTCCATGCGCAAATTATTCCTTTATTGAATTCCAGGACCCTTTCCAGGATTTTCAGGTCCTGTTCTCCCAAGCCCGAAACCGCGTCGATGAGCAAAACGCAGATATCACTTCGCTGAATACTCCCCAGGGCACGCAAATTTGAATAATATTCCACATTGTTTCTGACCTGTGATTTCCTTCTCAAGCCCGCAGTGTCAACCAGCACCACACGATTGCCGTTATACTCGAGTGTCGAGTCTATAGCATCTCGCGTAGTTCCCGCGACGGAATCGACAATCATACGGTCCTGGCGAAGCACTTTGTTTACCAGCGATGATTTCCCTGCATTCGGCCTGCCGAGAATTGCAATTCTGACACCGTCACCGGCGCGGCCGTGTCCGGCTGCGCCACGGGTATCTTTGCTCCCGAGGCGGGCTGCAATCGTATCGAGCATGTCTGCCGTACCACTGCCGTGCAATGCAGACACCGGCATCGGATCGCCCAGCCCCAGGGTAAAAAACAGATGGAGATCGTCTGCCGCCTGTGTTGACTCTGCTTTGTTAACCACACACAGCACCTTGTCTCCCGCGCGTTTCCGCAAACGCCGTGCGATCATTTCATCAAGGTCTGTCGGCCCGGTCCCGGCCTCAACCAGAAACACTACCAAATCCGATTCTTCTATCGCTATATCAACCTGCCTGTTAATTGCCGACGGAATAGCTTCCCGCGATGTCGGGATCAGGCCCCCGGTGTCTGCAACGACAAACCCGACGCCGTTCCATGACGCAGGCGAATAATTTCTGTCGCGGGTTATCCCTTCGAAATCATCGACAACAGCCAGCTTCCTGCCGGTAATCCGGTTGAAAAGACACGACTTTCCCACATTGGGCCGTCCGATAATTGAAACCACGGGTGCTGTATTCATGCTGTAAAGAATCCGGTCATGGAACGGGGATACTCCCCAGTCGATAGCGCTCGTGCGAGCTGAGCGGCAACGCAAACACAAGCACATGAAACGGAGGATAAAGGGAATCGCCCGCAACCAGCGTGTCCCACGGCGACCGGGACTGTATTGCCTCGCAAATGTTCCCCCCACTGTCAAGAAGCGCAAAGCCGCATTTTGAATCCAGTGATTGAAGGCAAAATTGCCGCGCCTGCAAATCAGGTACCGCATAATAATCGGTATCGGTTGCAAGCTCTATCATGCCGTAAACATTTTCGCTGAGAACATTCGCCGTTGCTTTCGAATTATTAGGCTCTTTCTCCCCGGCGCCGGTAACAAAAACAATGGAATCGGCTTCCGGATACAGCTCAGAACCGTTTTCCGCCTTAATTGGATGAGCCAGTTTAACACAGTACCGTGTATCTCCCCTGAGCATGCCGGTCACTCTGATCGCAAGGGTATCCTTTGACTCATTGAGATATGCTGCATAGCTTGTCTGAACCGGCGGGCTGAATGACAACATAACCGTGTCCACGGCAAGGGGAACCGAAAAGGCAACTTGTATCGACGGAAACACCGAAACCGTATCGCCCAGGCTGTCTGCCCGTGTCATGGAAAGCTGTTCGTCGTCATCACCGACATTAACGACACATCCGGCCCCCACAGCCGCCACTATCAGGATAAGCACTTTGTGTTTCCCGAATACTGTTTTCATATCTGTAAAAATCCAACGCCCTTTGTTTCTGTGGATCAGCATTGTAAAAATACACCTTTCACCCGGAAGATGCTGTATTTTAATCAATGAACAAACAGAGAACGGTATTTTCCATTCCTGAGCCGGCGTGACGCATATTCAGTATTTCCCCTATGAATTATGACGTAAAAAAAGCCTGGTATTTCAATGTGGCCTTTGATTTAAGCCTGGCAGGATATGATCTTTCCAGGTTGCGGCCGGTGTTTGCGGAATCTACTGTCTATTTCTCCTGTGTTGGTAATTCCCGTGACAGTATTGTTCTGGATACTGAGCCTGATGATTCATATTATGAATATCTTTCCGCAGAAGGGATCCAATACCCACGGCCGCTTTCAGGCAAAGCCGGCGGGAGGGGGGAATTCGTTGGTGCACCCTGGGGATGGAACGCTGAAGCCGATGAGCGCTTTTCATCGCTAAACGTCCGGACCGACCATCCCCCGCTCGATATTGTCAGGAGGGTCAATTCCCGGGCATTCAGTTTTGATTTCTGCCGCTCCTGCGATTACGGAATTCCCGGCTCGAACATTTTTTTTGAAAGCGGTCCGCTCCTTGCGTTCCTTCACGAGCGCGCACAATATCCCTGCGTTGTCAAGCCGTTCCACGGTAATGCAGGTATCGGCTTTATACACCTGAAAACACCGCAGCTTTCCATGCAGGAAAAGCAAAGGATCGTACAGCTCTTTGCATCCGGCACCGGCGGCGCGGTCTACGAGCCCTGGCTCGACCGGACAACCGATATCTCCACCAGGCTATCTGTTGAAAAAGACGGTGCCATTACCGGTATTTCCCACCACCGCACCTTGAACAACAGTGGTGGAGTATTTTACGGCATAATCCTCGCCCCCGTCGACGACCAGGTTGGCCCCTGGGCGGAAAAACTTGACTTCGTGGCAAAAAGCGCCGGCGCGGCCCTGTACAAAGAAGGTTATTATGGTCCTGCGGGAATCGATTCATTCGTATACCGCACCGGAACCAACTGCCATGCTCTAGCATCCTGTGTTGAAATCAATTCCCGGACAACCATGAGCCTACCGGCCTATTCGCTCCGCGAAAAACTGGCGCCGAATTCCTGCTGCCTCTTTGAATTTGTACCATCAAAGCATTACCGGCAAATAAAAGATTATTCCACATTGTCATCACTTGCCTACGATCCGGAAAAACAGCACGGCGTCCATATATTCACGCCGCTTCACCTGAAAACCGGAGCGGGTTTTAAAACACCGGGCAAAACAGGATTTTTCATAGTCGCCGGATCGATCTCCGAATTATACGGCCTTGACAGGCAATTACGTGCGCGGTTTAAATCAAAATCAGGAGCCGCGGGATGAAACAGAGCGCCAACCTGCTTGTTGTCTGCGGCCCGAACGCATCGGGCAAAACAAAACTCGGCGTACAACTGGCCTATCATTCAAACGCGGAAATAATTTCAGCAGACTCGCGACAGGTCTACAAAAAAATGGATATAGGAACAGGCAAGGACCTCAACGAATACACAACGCCGCAGGGGACCGTTCCCTTTCACTTGATCGATATTGTCTCACCGGACCAAATGTATACGCTCTACCACTATCAAAGAGATTTTTACTGCGTTTTTCGGGAAATTCATTCCCGGAAAAAGCTCCCGCTGCTTGTCGGCGGGACCGGCTTGTATATCGAAGCTGTCTTGAAGCATTATAAAATCCCGAACGTCCCGGAAAACCGGTCACTCAGAAAAAATCTCATGAAAAAAAGTACATCCTCACTGCTGTCTCAATTATCAAGCCTTGATCCCGGACTTCTGCACCAGACCGATACAACCAGCAAGAAAAGAATTGTCAGGGGAATTGAAATCGCTCTCTACGGCCGGGAGCATCCAATCGAATGGGGATGCAGGGATCATCCTGAAATAAAGCCGCTGGTACTGGGAATCCACCTGGAGCGAAAAAAACTTCATACAAAAATCGAAACACGACTTGCGCAGCGGTTTCGTGAAGGCATGATACAGGAAGTCGAACAGCTCAAAAACAACGGCATCTCCCCCGAGCGCTTCTCGCTTTTTGGAATGGAGTATAAATATATCGGAATGTACCTCGATGGCCGGTTATCCTATGATGACATGTACCAGCAACTTACGACTTCAATATATCATCTTGCCAAGCGCCAGGAAACCTGGTTTCGCGGTATGGAACGACGCGGGATACCTGTTCACTGGCTTGAAGATGCTTCGTTTGATAAAGCACTGAATATTATCAAAAATTACAATTTTCTTCGCTGAACAGATGCCTTCAATCTGCGCAATCACTTATTTTCAGAAAATCACTATTTTCAGTTCCTTTCTACTGCAGGCGCTTGAAATATTACTTTATTTGGCATTCTGTATAGGCACCGGGGGTAATTATTACTTCTCAAGGTATTGACATTCAAAAACTTATCGACACTGTCAAACCGTTTCCCTATCGCATGAGGAGCGATGAATTATATCCGTGCGCCTATTACTATATGTACCTGTCCAGGCGGCTGGAAGAAAAAACAATTGAGTTGTTCCGTTCAGGAAAAGTCAAGGGTACGGTCACAATCAGTATTGGCAATGAAGCGACAGCCGTGGGAATGGCATTGCCGTTCCGGCATGGAACGGATATAGTCAGTTTTCTTCAGCGCGATTTTGCCTCGCATATTGTTGCAGGAATGAGTCCATTCCACCTGATGTGTCAGTATATGGCAAATGCTCAGAGCCCGACGCATGGAAGAGAAGGGAACGTTCATCACGGAGATGCAACAACGCGGCGTTTCCCCATGATCAGCCACCTGGGCAACATGATAAGTCTGGTTGTTGGCGGTGTTTACGGGGCGCGGAGAAACGGTGAAGATGTTTACGGGCTTGCCGTTATCGGAGATGGCGGTACAAGTACCGGCGATTTTCATGAATCGCTCAATCTTGCATCTGTCAGAAAAAGCCCGGTATTACTGCTGATTGAAAACAATGAATATGCCTTTTCAACGCCGGTCTCACTCCAGTACAATTGTTCAAAGCTGTCCGATCGCGCGGCCGGGTATGGTATTGAAGGGAAAACAATTGACGGTACTGATGTCCTTGAAGTTTACTCGGCAGTGTGTGACGCGCTCGAATATATGAACGAAACATCATTGCCCTATATACTTGAGTGCAACACTATCCGGATGAAAGGTCATGCGGTTTATGATAATGCTGAGTACATTTCGCCTCAGCAACGGGCTGCAATCGACTCCCGCGACCCGCTTCCCCGGGCCCGTGAAACTTTGTTGAAAAACAGTACTTTATCCGAAAGCGATATTTCCCGCCTAGAAAATGAGGTCGATTCTTCGCTGCAAAAAACAGTCCGGGATTCGCTTCTTGTCGGCCGCCCTGACCCTGAGCACCCTGCCTGGGATATTTATGCACCTTCAAAAGCCCGCTCGGCACCTTCGTTTGCAGCGCCCAACATTAAAAATCTGACACAAGCGGTTAACTGTGCACTCGATTACCTTTTGCAAAACAACCCGCAGGCATTGCTTATCGGACAGGATATCGGTCCCTATGGCTCTGCATTTAAAACATGCAAAGGGCTTTTCCGGAAATACGGGCATGACCGTGTTATGGATATGCCGATCTGCGAATCTGCCACGGCCGGTTTTTGCCTGGGTGCGTCACAAACCGGCGCGGTACCGATTATGGAATTCCAATTTGCCGATTTTTCCACCGAAGCTGTTACTCAGATCGGGCTGAACTGCAGCACCTGGTATTTCCGCTCAGGAAACCCCGCCCCCCTCCTGTTCCGCCTTCCGTGCGGCGGGGGAATTACTCTCGGCGCGTTTCATTCAGGAGAATTCGAAGGCCTCTGGTCCCGATTCCCCGGCTTGAAACTGCTGTATCCATTCACTCCGCAGGAAATGTTCGAGGCGCTGATTGCAGGATTTTATGATCCCAATCCGTGTATCGTTTTCGAGCATAAGCTGTTATACGGGAGCCGGAAAGGTGATATCGATTTTGACGGCGATATAGACAAAATCTGGAGGCCGCGGCAATACAGCCGGGGAAATGATATCACAATTGTTACCTGGGGCGCTGTTGCACAACACGTACTTGCTCTTGCACAACAGCCGGAATTTTCCCTCGATATATGGAATCCATTTATTTTATCACCAATAAACCTTCAGCCGATACTCGACTCTGTTAAAAAAACCGGGCGGCTCCTTGTTGTCCAGGAAAGCGGAGAACGAGCCGGCCTTGGAAATTACATAATTTCAACAATTGTAAAGGAGCGTTTTTCTGTTTTGAAAACTGCACCCGTGCTTATCTCTTCTCCCAACACCCCGGTTCCGTTTGCATCGGAGCTGGAATCACAGTATTTACCGGCGCTTGATGAAATTCGTGCTGCAATTACCGGTCTGACAGGAGGCGGGCAATGAATCAGGACTATTTCACTATCAAGCTCCGCCTGCCGGCCCAGGCCGCTGCCGAAACCGAAGCCACAATAATTTCATGGCATGTTTCGGTCGGGGATACTTTCTCAAAAGGCTCAGTCCTCGCTGAAGCGGAAAGTGCTAAATCAGCGTTTCCCTTTGAGGCGCCCTGTGACGGAAAAGTAAAGGCCATACTTTGCGATGAAGGCGGCAGCACAGGCTTTGAAGAACCGGTGATCGAAATTGAGACCAGTGACAACTCAATTAAAGAACAGGAATCCGCAGCACAGGTAACACCCTCTGGCGAAGACCAGGAAAGCGCAATGTCTGTTGTGCTTAAAGATACTCAATCCGAAACCGCACACCCGGCCTGGATTCTCGGTATCGGCGGGTATCTTCCCAGACGCGTTGTTACCAATAAAGACCTTCTGGGAGAATTTCCCGATGTTACTGAAGATTATATTTTCGGGGTGACCGGCATTCGCGAGCGGCGGTGGGCGGATGAAGGTGAGAAACCATCGGATATGGCCCTGGCCGCGTCCCGGGAAGCAATAAAAAAATCCGGAATGAAACCGGCTGATATTGATGCGATCATTCTTTCAACCACAACACCGGATTTTGTCATGCCCGCTACTGCATGTATCCTTCAGAAAAAACTCGGCATACGCGGTATTCCGGCGTTTGATCTCAATTCAGCATGCTCCGGATGGCTCTACGGTATTACCG
>WJKA01000204.1 GCA_014729375.1 Chitinivibrionales bacterium | reverse complement strand
CTATTACAACCAACCGGGAGTATGATGCAGTTCATGCTGAAATAGAAGTCCATAAATCTGCAATCCATTCTGCAGAGGCCGGAGAAAAGCAGGCGTCGGAGGAGATTACACGATTGACAGACCTTAAAAAGGAGGTCGATGAAAAACTCGAGAAAGTCAAAACAGAAAATGAACCGCAGATAAAAGACCTCAAAGAAAAAATAGCATCGATCGATTCGCGGATTGCCGAAGTTGTTGAAGAACGGAATGCGTTAGCCCCGCGTATTTCCAAACAAACGCTGGGGACGTATGATTTTATTCGGAATAAAAGGAAAAATAAGAAAGCACTCAGCTTTATCGATGATAAAGGGACCTGCTCGATCTGCTTCAAAGTGCTCGAACCCCAGCTAATAAATGAGGTTAAAAAGGGTGATTTGCTGCGGCAGTGCGGAAGCTGTGGATCCATCCTGCTGTGGCAGGAAGAAGTGCCGGAACCGGAAAATCCGGAATCCTAAAACGAAGCCGTTTCCCCGGATTCCGGAATATGCACGTTTTCATATCCCTTGCTCTGCAGTGCATTTTTTAAAGCCCGGGCCTGCTCAAGTTCGCCGTGGACCAGAAAAACATGTTTCAGCCTGGACGGCGGGCAGTATTTGACATAATCGAGAAGGTCTTTTCTGTCTGCATGCGCGCTGAATGTCCCCAGCATTTTTACCTGCGCGCGGACAATATGCTTTTCACCGAAAATCTTAATCTCTTTCTGACCGTCCATGATTTTTCTGGCCAGCGTTTCCTTGACCGCATGTCCCACAAAAAGAATGACTGTCCGGTGATTTTCAATATTGTTTCGCAGGTGATGCAAAATCCTTCCAGCCTCGGCCATCCCTGATGCTGAAATAATTATATGAGGATAGTCAAGACTGTTCAGCCGCTTCGAATCATTTACCTCTGTAATATATTTCAGACGGCGAAATTCAAACGGGTCCTCTCCGTCACGGGTAAAAATCCGGGCGGTTTCACGGTCAAAACATTCGGGATGGTTTCTGAATACACCGGTTGCATGGTATGCAAGCGGACTGTCGACAAAAACGGGGATGTCCGGTATGCGGTTCTGATTATACAGCTTGTGGAGCGTATGGACCAGCTCCTGGGTTCTTCCTACGGCAAAAGCGGGAATGATGAGTTTGCCGCCTGAAGCTGAAGTTTCCCTGATAATCCGGGCAAATTGCTCATGAACATCATCTGCCGGGTCGTGAAGACGGTTTCCGTAGGTGCTTTCCATGATCAGCATATCCAGGTCCCGGGGAAGGTTCGGATCATGGATAATCGGCTTATTTGTTCTTCCGATATCACCGGCATATTCCACGTGCATGGTGGCACCGTCTTCTGTGATAAAAAAATGAATACTCGCCGAGCCGAGTATATGGCCTCCCTCAAGGAACCTGACCTCAACGCCCGGAGCTATGGTAACAGTTGTATTGTATTCAATGCCGACGAACTGGCTGCATGCAGCTTCTGCGTCTCGCATGGTATAAAGCGGAATAAGTGGTGACTTGTGCTGCTTTTTGCGGATTTTATTGAGCCATTCAATATCTTTTTCCTGAATATGTCCCGAATCTTTCAGCATGATTCTGCAGAGATCGACTGTCGGAGGCGTGGCATAAATCGGGCCGCTGAAACCATTCTTTACAAGGTTTGGAAGATTTCCGCTGTGATCGATATGTGCATGCGTCAGCACACACGCATCTATGTGCGCGGGGTCAAAAGAGAATGAAAGATTTTTTTCATACGAATCCTGTCGTCGTCCCTGGAAAAGGCCGCATTCTATGAGTATTTTTTTGCCGCCGACCGAGAGAAGATGCTGTGAACCGGTTACTGTCTGCGTACCGCCGAGAAAAGTAATTTCCATGAATGTCCTTAGTGAAAAATCAAGCGCCAAATGTATTGTACCATTGAAACAGCAATCTTGCAAGAACCGAAAAAATTATGTGAAAACCGGCCTCTTTTGTTTTTCTCAGCCTGCAAAAAGTTAATTTAGTATACATCGGCGTTGGGAACCGGTACAGTGCGGGAGGAAAAATGCAATACATTTCCAGGTATAGTGTAGCAGTTCTGGCCGTCTTTATCTTTTTTTGCCAGAAGGTTCCGGATACCATCGAGGTCCGGACAGTTCGGGTTGTGGGCTATGGCCATTTCCAGCCCCGCTGGATTTCGTTGTGTCCGGCCATGGTACCGCCGGAGGATCCGTTTAAAGCAATGCGTGAGAAACCGGAAGGTCTTCCCCGGGAATTCGGAGAATTATCCCCTATCTGGATTGACATGCAAATCGGGCAGCATATTTACCATGCAATGAAATCAGGAGCCATTGAAAAAGAGTATGCGCTGTCGGTAATCAGAAAATGGAATATCGATACGACTGAAGTCACAGCGGAATATGTGGACCAGGAGATTTCCTGCGCAATAGGCACCAGTGTATCCGGAGATATCGTATGCATACTGGATACGGATAACGATGAATATCTTGGCGATGAAAAGCCGGTGATTATCGCCCGGGAGCTTGTCGATTCTCTGAAAGCTCTGTACCCGGAGGGTACCGTAATGGTTGACGACCTTCCCCGGCGGGAAGTGTTTTTTGAATACTACACCGGCGAGACGGTTAAAATCGCACGCCAGTTTATATGCATAAATCCCAGTTTCATGTACGGCCACGACCGGACCCCGGTGTGTAAAGACCAGTTTGTGGTCAACCTCAGCACCTATGAATTCAGGACCGCAACGGTCGATATCGGCCGCTCGAGTTATACATTTGTCTGCTCAAATGGATTCAAACCCGGCATGTACTCATCGATGAATGCCCGGATAATGGTCGATACCGCCGGTCTGGATTCGTTTACAACGGCAAAGGAAGGGAACCGCGTGTTCGGTATCGGCGACACCGTCGACCTGGACAGCCACACGTTCCTTCTGGAAAGCATTAGTCCCGACGGATCGATAATAACCCTGACAAAATATATGAACCGGCAACAGGGCTGATGAAGCGCGTCGCGGTCATCATTCCGACATTTAACCGGAGGCATTGCCTCGGGCGCTGTCTGAAATCGGTGCTTAATCAGACATTTGATGATTATGAATTGATGGTTGTAGATGATTGTTCCACTGACGGGACCGAACACCACCCCCTGCTTTCCGAACCGCGGGTCGGCTATGAAAAACTCCCGGCACGTCACGGCGTTTCTTTTGCCAGGAATTACGGGGTTCAGTGCACAACCGCCCCGCTTCTTGCATTTTGTGATTCTGATGATGAGTGGCATACAAACAAGCTTGAGCATCAGTGCGCATTTATAGATAATAACCCCTCATTTCGAATTTCACAGACAAAAGAAATCTGGATTCGCCATGGGATACGGGTCAACCCGCCACAAACTCACGAGAAGGTGGGCGGCGACATTTTTGAACCGTCCCTTCATCGATGTATGATAACACCGTCATCAGTAATTATCGACCGGGACCTTTTCCGGGATACCGGCGGGTTCAATGAATCGTTTGTTGCCTGTGAAGATTATGATTTATGGTTGAGAATAACCTGGAAATACATGGCTGGGCTTGTCGGAGAATACTTGCTTACGCGTTATGGAGGCCATGACGACCAGTTGTCTTCAACGGTGTTTGCCCTGGACCGTTTTCGCATAAGAAGCATTCTGAATATTTTGTATAGGGTCCCGTTATCAGTCCACCAACGGATTCAGGCGAAAGAAGTGCTCGTGAAAAAGGCAAATATTGTTGCCCGGGGTTTTAAAAAAAGAGGAGACCGTCGTTGCTATGAGCAGTAT
>WJKA01000203.1 GCA_014729375.1 Chitinivibrionales bacterium | reverse complement strand
TTTTCGGCGCAGTAAAAATTATGGTTATTTCGGATAAAAGCAATATTTCATTCCCTAAGAAGTATAGTTTATACAAAATAGGCAAGTCAAGAAATTCTTTAACTTATTATAAATAATTACCTTCTGCCGGAATTGACTCCCGCACCTCCTGTTTGCTTATAATCAGCTAAAAATGCTTGAGTGACGGTTTTCCTGTTGGAAAGACATTAAATCCGAGGGCATGGAGCCGCCGGTGGTCCAGAATATTCCGGCCATCAAATATAAACGACGGATGGACCATGGTCTGGTAGATTTTCGCATAATCCAGTCGGGCATATTCTTCCCATTCCGTAAGAACAGCGATAGCGTGTGCGCCCTTCGCTGCTGTGCAGGGGTCCGATACATACTCGACAGCCCCGTTATACGGCGCAAGATCTTTTCTTGCATTGTCAAGAGCGCGGGGATCGGTAACGACAACCACGGCGTTTTCTTCAAGTAACCGGCGGGCGATGTATATCGCTGGAGATTCTCGGGTGTCCCCGGTATCGGCCTTGAATGCAAACCCGAACAGTGCAATCCGCTTGCCTGCAACCGTGTTGAACATCACCCGGACCATCGTCTGAAAAAACCGATGTTCCTGGTATTCGTTAATGTCAACAACACTCCGCCAGTACCGGGCAACTTCCACCAACCCATAGTGCTCGCAAATGTAAACGAGATTAAGAATGTCTTTTTTAAAACAGGAACCGCCGAATCCCACGCTCGCTTTCAGAAATTTATTGCCGATCCGCTTGTCCATACCCATGGCGCACGCAACCTGAGAAATATCCGCCTCGGTCTTCTCGCACAATGCCGAAATGCTGTTTATCGATGAAATACGTTGCGCCAGAAAGGCATTGGCAGTCAATTTGGATAATTCAGCGCTCCAGATATTGCTGGTAATGATTTTTTCTTCAGAAACCCAGTGCGCAAAAATATCGACAATCTCACCGCATGCCCGGCGCCCGCTGTCGGTATCATGACTGCCGATAAGCACACGATCGGGATTAAGCAAATCAGCTATCGCCGTGCCTTCTGCAAGAAATTCCGGATTGGAAACTACCTCAAAATGGATACCCTTTTCATTTGCATTTAAAATACGCTCCATTGCCCGCGCAGTCCTGACCGGCAAGGTGCTTTTTTCCACGACAATCTTATCCGATTCAGACGCTTCAACAATCTTCCGTGCAGTCTGCTCCCAGTACTGGAGATCTGCGGCTTTTCCGGCTCCCTCACCGAACGTTTTTGTCGGCGTATTCACCGATACAAAAATGATATCGGCATCTCTGATATTCGAATCCAGTTCGGTAGTGAAAAACAGATTCCTGCCCCGGGCCTTTTTTACTGTTTCGTGAAGACCCGGTTCGTATATCGGAAGCGACTCCGAGTTCCATGCGCGGACCCTGCTCTCGTTTATGTCAACTACCGTTACGCGATAATCGGGGCATTGTGCGGCAATGACCGCCATAGTCGGTCCGCCCACGTAGCCTGCACCAATACACATTATTTTTTTTTGCCTGTTGGGTGAACTCATGATCCGATTCCTTTCACGACATCGTGTTGAAAAATACCATGTTCGCTATATCCCGTCGCACCGAATTGATCGCATCCCGGTCCTTTTTTCTTCTCGGGAACGTATAATTCGAGAGCATGACAAAAGCCTGTCCGCAAACAGGATCGACGATAATAACACAGCCGGTAAAACCGGTTTTGCCGAACGCACTCCCGGAAATACCGGTGCCCATATATTCTCTGCGGCAAAGCTCCCATCCAAGCCCGCTTTTTTCCCCTGTCCAGGGAATCTGATTCGTATGCATTGCCTCAATCATGGCCGGAGAAAAAAAGGAGCGTCCCCCCGATATACCTTTATCAAGAAGCATTTCGGCAAAACCAAGAAGGTCGGACACTGTTGAAAAAAGCCCGGCCGAACCGGCAATCAGCCGCGGCCTGAGCGCATACGCACTCTCATCATGAACCTCCCCGCAGATAATGCGATTGCGCCATGGATCATATTCTGCAGGAACAATTGCAAGAGATGACTGTTTTTTGGGAAAAAATCCGGTCCGTGTCATGCCCAGCGGTCCAAAGAACTCCCGTTCAGCAAGGTTTGCAATCGAATCTCCTCCCGCACGCTCAACCAGCATCCCCAGCAAAATACTCGTCGCATTCGCATAAGAATACAATGTTCCGGGAGGAGCCGGATAGTCAGTAGTGCAGACGGCATTGAGGATAGCTTCCGGCGATTCTTCTTTCAGCCCGGAAAGGCGGAATCCGAATTGAATTGTATGGGTAAGCAAATGAAATAAAGTGACTTCTTTACGATACGCACCACGCAGCTCGGGAATGTATTCGCAGAAACGGGTTTCCAGAGTGAGGTCCCCGCGATCAAGCATCTGCAGCGCAAGGCAGGCCGTGGGAATACTTTTTGTAATCGAGGCAATGTCAAAGACAGAATCCTCTTCTGCCGCATGTGTGCTATCCTCATACGTAAATGTTCCGCCGGCATACACCCGACGTTGCTTTGAGGTGTCGGTTACGCCTGCCACACAGCAGGGAAACACCCTGTTGTCAATAGCACGGTCAATACGCTTCCGTATACAATCGAATCGGGGCTCCTTTTTCTGCAACAATCATCTCCCGTGAATTTCCGGACAGTCATTGAAAATACATATTTTAGATATCCGGGTCGGTTGTTTTCCATCTTTTTGTGTATTGGCGGTCCTGCATATGTACGATAAATTTCCTGAAGGTCGCATCGTCCGCTCCCGGATGGTGCGCGGGGGCCCATTTTTTTTTATGATACTCCTCCCGCTGGCATTGTCATGCACGTCCAGCGCGCCGATGCCCGGCAATATGGCGGAACAATTCTCCCGCTGGTTTATTGCTCCATCAGAAGAAAAACTCGATTCCCTTCTCTCCGTTTCCTTTACTCTTGCACAACTCGACTCAATTATCTCCACAGCAAAAAACACCCTGCCGCGCACCGGCGCCGCAACAGCAATACTCACCGATCGGAGCAATCAATCCTGGACCCTGGGATATTATGCGCCGCCTGAAGCGACCGTTGATACGCTTTACCCTCTGGTAATATACCTTCACGGCGGTATCGGCACGACACGGCGCGATAAAGGGAAAACTGCCTATGAAATGCTTTCGGCACTGTGCGATTCAATAACGGTTTTTCTGGCAAGCCCCTCCGGTAACAGGTTCGGCCCCTGGTGGAGCGCCGACGGGCTGTCCCGCATCCTGCAGTCTGTCAGGTATATGACCCTTCATTTCCCGGTCAATCCGGACAAAATATTTCTGGCCGGCGTTTCTGATGGTGCCACAGGATGCTATGCCGCTGCAAATACAATTTGCGGGCCTTTTGCCGGTTTTATCCCTGTTTCCGGCTATGGCGGGCTTCTCACGAAGCTCGGAATTCCACTCATACCGCAAAATATCATGCAGCGCCCGATTTATAATATTTATGC
>WJKA01000202.1 GCA_014729375.1 Chitinivibrionales bacterium | reverse complement strand
GCGAAGGGCAGACCGGTATTATCAATCTCTGCCGGTGCGGCTGGGCGGGAAGTCAGAAATACGGCGCGGCAATCTGGTCGGGCGATATCCCCTCGACGTTCGAATCGCTCAGGGAGCAGATCCCGGCCGGGCTCAACATGGCCATGAGCGGCATCCCTTGGTGGAATACCGATATCGGCGGGTTCAAAGGCGGCAATCCCGAGGATGAGCAGTTCAGAGAACTTATTGTGCGATGGTTCCAGTATGCGGTGTTCACGCCGGTATTCCGGTTGCACGGCGTGCGCGAGCCGTCTTCTCCGTTTACGGGGGGCGACAACGAAATCTGGAGTTTCGGCGAGGAAGCATATACCATACTCAAAGAGTACCTGTTCATGCGCGAGCGGCTGCGCCCTTATATCCGTGAGCAGATGAAACTGGCGCACAAAAACGCGGTTCCGCCCATGCGACCGCTGTTTTTTGATTTCCCCGGTGATCAAACGTGTTATGATATCGCCGATCAGTTCATGTTCGGGCCGGACATTATGGTCGCGCCGGTTGTCGAGTATCGGGCGCGCGACCGGAGGGTCTATTTTCCCGCGGGCGCGGGGTGGAAAAATGCATGGAGCGATGATGTTGTTGACGGAGGACAATGGATGACGGTTGACGCGCCGATCGAGCGGGCGCCGGTTTTCCTGCGGAACCGGGCTTCAGTGCCGATTGTAAACGGCTGGAAAGATGTGGCCGATGCATGATGAAGTGATTGCGCATATAGCTGCAAACTGGCCTGCGTGCGCGCGGCATCATGTAAACGATGACGGCATGAAAATCGGCCTGCCCTGTCCCTACTTGACACAAAGCACTGCACGCCACTTCCAGTGCATGTACTACTGGGATACCTATTTTGCCAATCTCGGGTTACTGCTCCTCGGTGGCGATATGGCTGCCATGGCGCGCAATCATGTCGATAATCTCTGCTCGCTGGTAACCGAATTCGGGCACGTGCCCAACAGCGCATTGCGTACTCAGACCAGTTTCGGGCATTCGCAGCCGCCCTACCTTTCCATGATGACAGCCGATGTGTACGGATATTTCAACGACCGTCAGTGGCTGGCTGAGCGATACTGCGATCTGCTCACGGAGTATGCGTTCTGGATCGGGGAGCGCTCCACACATACTGGATTACAGCGCTATTATGCCGGTGAAGACGACGAAACAACTGCCGGCTATATCGACTACCTCAACCGTAACCGGGGCTTTTCGTTTGCAATTGACGATCCGCAAGAGCGGTGGAAAACCGGCAGGCATTTTCTGGCTGAGGCTGAATCGGGCTGGGATTTCAATCCGCGGTTCGCCAATCGCTGCGCGGATTTCGTTCCGGTCGACCTGAACTGCAATCTCTACCGTTACGAGATCAACTTTGCGAAATTCGGCGAAATTATTGGGCGCAACGACTCACAGCAGTGGCGGGATAAAGCCGAACAACGCCGCGAACTGATCGACCGGTACCTCTGGCATGCCGATGCCGGGCTGTATCTTGATTACGATTACGTCAATGAGCAGCCGTCACCGGTCGCATCGCTGGCAACGTTTCAGCCCCTGTATGCCGGCTGCGCATCGAAGCAGCAGGCAAGGGCAGTCGTTCGCAATCTCGGCCGTTTCGAATACAAATGGGGTGTGGTACCGTGTGTAAAGGGTGAACGAATTCATACGTACCAGTGGGACTACCCCAATGCCTGGGCGCCGCTGCAGTATCTTGTTGCGCAGGGACTGCTCAATGAAGGCTATGCCGGCGACGCGCTGCGTATCTGCCGTGCATACTGCGACCTGGTCGAACGCAATTTCGCTGTCACCGGTCAATTGTGGGAAAAGTACAATGCGGTCGACGGCACGCTGCGGGTCGGTGACGAGCATCCGTATTTCATGCCCACGATGCTTGGATGGAGCGCCGGAGTGTATGTATGGGCCGGGGAAATCTTCAAGCAGGAAAGTGAATAGCACCATGAACGTTCTCTTTATTTTCTCCGACCAGCATAACTCCTTCTTTACCGGATGCTACGGTCATCCGTTAACCCGCACGCCGGCAATGGATTCGATTGCCGCGCAGGGGGTTCGTTTCGATACAGCATTCACGCCTTGCCCGCTCTGTGTGCCGGCCCGTGGTGCAATGTTTACCGGACGGAATGTACATGAATTGGGATTGTGGGATAATCAGGTTGGCTGGGACGGTTCTTCGCAAGGATGGTCGCACTATATACGGGACAATGGAATCCCCTTTACCACCATCGGCAAGCTTGATTTCAAGCCGGGATGCGATCATGGTATTTCTGAAGAGCTGTTTGCCAAACACCGCAACCAGAAATGGGGCTCGGTAACCATACCCGACTGGGCGGCCGGTTTGAAAGCGCATGCCGACAATGAGTCTGTTGCCTTCCCGCAGCTTCCCGACCCGCCAAACGATGTGCTGCATAAGGGCTATTATCATGAGATCCTGGGTACCGGGCCCCATCCGGGCATACATCCCGATATTACCGCAGATTGTACCGTCACCGATATTGCCGTCCGATGGCTGCGGGAAAAGCGTCCGGAACAGGAGCCGTGGATATTAAATGTCAATTTCTGGAAACCCCACTCGCCGTGGCGCCCGCGGGAGGATTTGTGGCATTTATATGATGAAAAAGTGCGCATTGAGGATATGGCGCAGCGGTTTACCGCAAAGAACAATCCTGAAAACAACTGCCTTGGCGAGGCAGAGTATATTCGCAGTCACGGCATGCAGCATTTTACAGAGGAGCAGTTGCGACGATGCCATGCCGGTTATCAGGCGACCATTTCATTTGTCGATGAGAATATCGGGCGTATTCTCAATGAACTCGAACGCCTGGGAATTGCCGACGATACCTTGGTTATATATACCTCCGATCATGGTGAGAGCGTGGGCGCGCACGGCTGTTACGGCAAGTGCGTGCTGTACGAGGACTCAATTCGCGTACCGCTGCTCATGCGAGGCCCCGGGATCAAAGCCGGACAGGTGCATTCAGGCCTGGTGAGTCTGCATGATATTTTTCCCACAATTTGTGATGCTGTCGGCCTTCTGCCTGTGGAAGTTAACCGGGGAATGTCGCTCTGGCCTGCACTGCGGGGGGATTCACTGCCGGAGAACCGCGAATATGTGTTTACCGAAACTCATACTGTGGGAGATACCAGCATGTTTGCCCTGCGTTCAGAACACTATAAATATATTGAAATTCCCGGCAAGCAGAGCCGCCTCTTCGATCTTGAGAACGATCCGCAGGAAATGGATGATCTTCTTAAAACACGCCCCCATGACTGTCATGTGCAGGAAACAGCAGCATATTTTGCCGGCAAGTTGCACGATATCTGCGATCCTGCTGCTGTGAATAAGCAAAGAAAGGCCGACCGGGGGTAAGCGCCAGCGGAGAAATTCCAGGGACCCGAAAGCATATTTTCTGAAAGAATATAACAGGATTTTTATCAGCTATTTCGGTAAAAACGATATCTATGAAAAAATTCTTCAGTCCTTGTCACTAAGAACATCTATGACGGGTGATGAAATCGCTTCAGCGGTCAGGTACAGCCCGGGCGGGAGATTTTTCCGGTTCATTGAAGAACTCGTGCTTGCCGATTTCATTCAAAATATAACTCCGGTTGATAAACCGGTACGAAGCAAGTTGATCAGGTACAGACTGAAAGATGAATTTCTGCATTTCTATTATAAATTTGTTCAACCCAGTATCCGGGCAATAGAAGACGGAAGTATCAAAGCATACCAGTTGCTTGCCGGTCAGGCCTTTGAACAATGGCGCGGATACGCGTTCGAGCGGTTATGTCTTAAGCATACGCATGCAATTGCAAAAGCGCTTGAATTCAGCGGGATCCGCTATGACGCCGGGGCGTGGTTTCGTTCGCGGAAAAATGAAAAAACACAGGTTGATCTGTTGTTTATCAGAGCCGATAATATTATCTCTGTGTGCGAAATGAAATACACTAACCGTTTCGATTCCCGTATTATCGATACGTTTGAACAGAGGACTGATATCGTATCGCGCTATTTCAAATCCGGTATTCAGAAAGTGCTGATCTGTGGAAAGAAAACAACACTCCCCTCACGCGTAACCGGCTATTTCGATGCAATACTGTTTGCGGAGGATATTTTTTTCTGAAACAGTAGCAGACACTTTTTTCTTTCTCTATGAAACGCTCAACATTGCGCACAAAATCACGAGTGATTGTATTAAGCAAGGTTGGAGATGCGATCAAAACAATCAATATCAAGTGTCACATGATCCTTGAGAATTTCTTCAACCGTAATCATACACGTACAACTTTTCAAAAAAAAGGAAAACTTACCATGAGTTACAAAAAATTAACTATCCGGCAAAACGCACGACAACTATCCATCGATATTCATAGAATGACCCTGGAAAAACTAACGGAATTTGAGCTGTTTGAAGTGGGAAGCCAGATTCGACGTTCATCAAAATCAACCCGTTCCACAATCGATGCGAGGATTCAGGCAAAAAAATAAATCTCTTTATTCAATCGGTGGAAAGGCAGCATAAGACCGAATAGACGATATGTTTCATGTTTTTGCTTTTCACCAGCATCCAGTATCTGATACAACCTGCAACGTACTTGCTTCGGGAAACCTGCCTCTCGTCGGTTTGGCTCCGCCGCTACTTCGTGGTGAGGCGCAGCTTCGCTATTCATTATTATATTGTTTTGCACCGGAATGAAAACCTTATTTTGAGCTAACAAAATCTTAATATTTGTCTCTGATTTAAAATTATCTTTCAAGAATAAATTTCTGATAAATATCCAGAATAAATTCGAAGAAATCTTTTTAATAATTATATTTGAAAGCGTTTTATAATGATCTTAGTAAATGGAGTAGGGCATTGAATAAGCTCTTCACAGATCAATTATTTATAAATTCAACAGCCCGGACAACATATTGCTAACATAAATGTAACAAAATATTAATTTTTAGCTAACATATTTATAACGGAGATGAGCTATTTATGAAAGAATGTACAATCTGCGAGCTAATGTTCATTTTTGTATTAATGATCGCACCTGCATGGTGTCAGGATAAGCCGACTTCCGAACAAGACACCACAGCGAAAAAGCTGGAAGAGGTTGAAAGAAAGTTGATGGGATATGAAGAACTTATCCTCTGGCTCCAATCAACAGTCAAAAACCTCACGCAGATCAAAATTACAGGATATATACAGGCACAGGCTCGGATCGCACCAGATACAATTGCTGGAACAAATTATCAAGTCGGCGCCTATTCCGGTGGCGCATTTCCTGAAAACACGCACAAGAATTTTCAACTTCGTCGGGGAAGGCTCAAGATTAAATACAAAACCGATACGACATCAGCAGTATTTCAGCTGGATATTGTTCCCAAGGGAGTAAGCATTAAAGATGCATATCTGAAATTCAAAGATCCATGGTTGAAAACATTTGCATTGCAGGCCGGTGTTTTCGACCGGCCCTTCGGATTCGAAATAGGGTATTCCTCAAGTCGAAGAGAATCACCTGAGCGGTCACGCATAATTCAAACCCTGTTTCCCAGGGAAAAGGACCTTGGCATTGCCCTGGATATTGTTCCCGACGAAATTCTTATGCCTTTGCTGCTAACCTATTTCAATATAAAGGCCGGTGTATTTTCCGGCAATGGTATTGCTGATGAATCGGACGACAACCTTGATATTATCGGGCGTTTCGGATTTTCATTTCCAATTCTACCACTTAACCTTTCAATTGATGGTGGATTTTCAGGCTATTATGGCAAGATTACTACCCGGAATGATACGGTAGCAATACTTGAAGATGGCAGGTGGAGCAAAAACGCCGGCTATAGTAATCTGGATCTCGATCGTCAATATTTCGGCGGCGATATGCAGGTTTACTATAACATTCCAGCTTTAGGCGGTTTTTCTCTGAGAGGTGAAGTCATTGGAGGGCAACAGCCCGGAAGATTAACATCGAGCGTATCGCCAAAATCATCTTCTGCCTGGAAGGATATCGCATATGGCCGCCAATTTATGGGATATTACGCTATGTATATCCAGAATCTGGGGAGGTTCTTTCAATTTGTAGCAAAATATGATTTTTATGATCCAAATATTGGGCTTAAAGGTAATGAAATCACCTCAACAGGTGACCTTGCTTACAAAACTCTTGGGGGAGGGGTACTGTATTACTGGGGCGCGAATCTGAAATTCACTGCTTATTATGATTATATCATGAATGAAATATCGAGGAATGTCTATACCAGAGATTTGAAAGATAACATATTTACGTTCAGGATTCAGTATGCATTTTAATATTGCATGTCACTCTTGTCCAAATTAAGATAGAAAAGTGCAGGCACATGTAAGGGGAGTATTTTACAGGTGCTTATATTCTGTAAAAAACTTTTACAAGGAGGCCCGCACATGGTTAAAAATACAAGTTTGTTCAGCCAATTGTTGCGATTTTTTCCGAATGATGTTTTTGCCAAGATCGTCAACGAGCATAACGGAGATCGCCATGCGCGCGGTTTCACGTGTCGGCAGCAGTTTGTTTCAATGCTGTTTTGTGTCATGGGAAAGGCACAATCGTTGCGAGAAATCAGCGGTGGCCTTGCTACGTGTGAAGGAAAACTGCGACATCTTGGAATCACCGCACCCAAGAAATCGTCGCTTGCTTATGCAAATGAGCATCGGCCATGGGAAATATATCAGGACACCTTTTTTCATTTGTTAGAGCAATGCAAAGCTGAAGCAAAATTTCATAAACGAAAGTTCCGAATCAAGAAAAAAATGTACAGTATCGATTCGACAACTATTGATTTGTGCCTGTCGATGTTTAATTGGGCTCATTTCCGGCGTACCAAGGGAGCAATAAAGATTCACCTTCGTTTGGATCATGACGGATACCTGCCCGACTATGCTGTTATAACCGAAGGGAAGGTTCATGACAGTCAGGTGCTGAAAGATTTTGAATTTGATCCTGATAGCATCTCAATTCTTGATCGAGCGTACAATGATTATATCTTTTTCGGCTCTATGTGTGCCAAGGACGCATATTTTGTTACCCGTTTGAAAAGTAATGCGAAGTACGAAGTGATTGAAAAACGTGAGTTGAAGGGTAAAAATATACTTCGTGATGAGGTGATACGCTTTAGTGGCCCGGTGACAAAGAAAAAGTGTCCATATCCGCTGCGAATAATAGAATATTATGATGAAGATAAAGAACGGACATTTATCTACCTGACAAATAACCTCAAGCTTGCAGCCTCAACGATTGCCCGCGTATATAAGGAACGTTGGCAGATTGAGACATTCTTTAAAGCGTTGAAGCAACACATCAAAATTAAGACATTCGTCGGAACATCACCTAATGCGGTCAAAATTCAAGTTTGGACAGCACTTATTGCGATATTGATGCTGAAATATTTGAAGCTTAAATCAACATTTGGCTGGTCATTATCAAATCTTGCGGCTCTCTTACGTATGAACTTATTCACTTATCGGGATTTATGGGAGTGGATAAACAAACCATTTGAGACGCTTCCAGTCCAAGTAGAATCGATACAGATGGAGTTGAATCTTGCTTAATCAGGACAGCATAAGGCACAATTCTGTAAACCGGGTTTGAAAGTAAGGAAAAATATGGCTAAAATTTAAATAAAATGAGGATTTCTATACAGAATAATAATTAATTTGGACAGCAG
>WJKA01000201.1 GCA_014729375.1 Chitinivibrionales bacterium | reverse complement strand
TTTGAAGATGCCGAGCACTACGAAAAAAACATCGAGATTTTTCGCAATGCGTCCGAAAACATCTTCTTCATTCCCGATGATCTGAATATGCAATTATACGAAAAATACAACGACGAAATAAAGCAATTAAAAGCCGAATGGTGGGACAAGATAGAAAACAGCAAGAAGATCGCCAAGCATCGGTCCGAATTGAAACGATACCGACAACACTTACGAGAAGGTGAAGTGACTCTGCTTGGGTTGATCACCGACGGAGGTCAAGGACTCGCAACGGGAAATAACGGTCGATTTATCGGGGTGATTGAAGGACACAAGATTGCCCATCGAATCCGAGACACGAGACCGAAGAAGTTCTTCAAGTTCATCTCATCGATGAACAAGAAGAAGGATGTATCCATTCACGAACAACGCCTTTCCGAAATCATCCAATCCCGAAAGGATGCCGAAACATTCTTGGACGGAAAATCGGAACGGGAACTACGGGATCTCTTCGAGGGATTGAAAGATAAATACGGAAGGGACATTTTCGGGCAAGGGTATTTGTATCGCATCGTCTATCCGTCGGAAGTTGCCGATGTAGAAGCATTAAGCGATGATGAACGGGTTGACGGGATCGAAACGGATAAACCCCACTATGTCACCTACGATAAGGGTGATAAGGAGGGGAACAAGTGGTATTTGGAAACACCCTATTATATCGCGTGGACAAAAGAGAATGTGAAGTGGTTGAGAAAGAGTCCTAAAGCGAGATGGCAAGGTTATGCCTTTTATTTCAAGGAGGGTTTTTGTTGGACGGATGTATGCGGAGATACCATACGATGTAGACTAAAAGATAGGAGCATCTACGATGTGCTCTCTTTTAGTTTGTTTTCGATGACCGAAAAAGTCCCCGATTGGTATATCGTGTGCTTGCTAAATTCGAAACTCCTTTCCCGATTTAAAGTCGTGTTTCTAAACAATACCGTGCATTACCAAATCAATGACGCCCGCAAGACGCCGATCATCGTGCCGACCGAGTCGGAACTGAAATCGTTTCGGGACATTTTTGAGAGGGCATTGGACATAAAGAAGTTACAATTTTCTGGAGATTTGACTGATGGCAAAGCAATCGACCGATTACAAACCATCCAAGATGAATTGGATGAAGAAGTGGACAAACTATACGGGATTGAAACGACAACTAAGGGAGATCACTGAAGAAGAAACGAATCGACTAGAAGAACTGACCGAAAAGAATGTAAGGATCATTAACGAAGTAGTAGAGGCATTACAAAATGATGAAGAAGTGGAAAGATGGATGGAAGTAATCAAGTCACGCGAATGGGTCAAGAAAATCGAAGGTGAAGAGTAGAATGTCGAGAAAAGAACGATGTGATATTTGTGGAAACGTGAGTAATCAATATCTAATTCCCATAAATACAACCAAATCAAAAATTGATACCATTCAAGCATCAAAGGATGGGATGATTGCCCCTCTCAAAGTATGTTATAAGTGTTATAATATTTTGGGTGAAGAAGATATGGGAAAAAACGGAGTTACTTATATGTTGTTTTCATTATCTTGTGTCATGAAGAAGAAAATGTGATGGAAGAGATAGAAAAATCTTGAGATCTTAGGTCAGTTTAAAAACTAGATCACATAAGTTGCTAACGAGGAAATAAAAACATGAAAAATGTTTGGAGAAAATACGAACAAGAAATAACGAAAAACGTGATGGAAAATGAATTATGAACTTACCCTTACTTGTGAATGTGGAAGGGAACTGACCGTGGAAGGAGATACATTAGAATTGGAAGAACACATCCTTTGTTGCGATTGCGAAGAAAAGATCATGCCCGTGGTTACCGCATCCTATCCCGAAAGGGAACGATATATTCAATGCGAAGATGATTTCAAATACAAATCTGAAACAGATGATTGTAAGATCTATAAGGTGTTTTTAAAGAATATGTTATCGGTTTGTCCGAACGATATCACCGTGAAACACGACGGGCAAAACCGATCGAGAGCACGATGAAACGGGATCTTGATACCCTTACTCAATCACTAGAAATAGATTGAAGCCTCCCCGACCTAAAGGACGGGGACTTCTTTCGCATTCAGTTAAAATAAATTCCACATTACCGTTTTCGGGTATGCAAAAACCCTAACCTTTATATAGATCCAATCGGATCTTAAGATATGACCGAATCATACGACTTGTATTCCGTTCCCATCGCCATAGACGATGTAAGGGAAATAGAATGCGACATTACGGGCATCGGTCCTTGGAAATCGTTGGATTGCAAAGTGATCACTTATCCTCACCTTCCAGAGGGCGAAGAAGTATATACTGGCGTTGTGGAAAAGTTAAACTTCCGAAACGACATCCGATTGAAGAATTACGAAATATTTAGGGACAAATTACGCGTCGAATTTCCCAGCAAAATAGAAGAACGGGACGGACAGACCACGGTGTGTCAGCCTTCGTCTGGGGCAAAAATGCTATATTGTAAAAGGGAGTCCATCTAAAAATGGTGTATTTTGGCGTAGTAAAACCGATCAACGAAGACATAAAGGAACGCTACTGCAATGATACGCCGAAATTGTCGGATCTTATCAAAAAAGTAAACCGTTTCGTGGCAAACAACGATCCCTATACCCTTTCTTATCTCGAATCGGCATCGAAGCGATACCGTGATGTGAAATACGGGCGGGATAAGTGGGGAGAACCGTTTTCCGAGTCCTTTATCGAAGCCACGATGCCTCCGTTTCTATTCAATGAAGATACACATCGCTTCGAAATGACCGAAAAGGAAGCGGATTGGATCGGAACGGCAATACAAGAAGAGTGCGAAATCGGTAGTTTTCCCGAGAGGGCATTCGATATACCGACCATTTGCGATTTTAACGCCAGCAAAGGAGTGCATAGCAAGAAAGGGATGGAAGAATGCGCGATGATGTGGAAACGTAAGATAGATAAGATAATTCCCGAATTTGCGCAATTTCAAGTGGATATCCGCTACGAATACTAATTATATGCCGACGATTGCCGATTGCCTTCGGCACTCTTTCCAATCCTCAATACCCATCCTTTCGCACCATTCTTCACCTTCGAAGTCTGACGGCGTCTTATAACGGATGTAGTGTAAATACATCGGCTTGATCATCGTTGTCCCAATAAAACGACGACACTTCTTGGAATCCCAACTTTTCGAAGATCTTCTTGCTCGGAATGTTATCCGATGTAATGT